>JAPHSO010000317.1 GCA_026193675.1 Gammaproteobacteria bacterium
CAAAACGTGCACGTACCAGCGCCTGCAGCTCCCAGGTCCAGGCGCTCTTCTTCAGATAGTGCTGAAAGGTGGTGATTGGGGATACCAAAGGGCCCGAGTTACCGTTCGGGCGCAGACGACTATCTACCTCATAGAGTCTGCCAGACGGCATGCGGGTATCGATAATATGGTTGAGACGCTGCCCCAAACGAAGATTGAACATCATTTCACCGATAGGACGAATTTTGCCCTCTCCTCGAGTCTCCTCGCCAGAATCGGGATGACAGAGCATCACCATATCGAGATCTGAACCATAACCGAGCTCAATTCCTCCCATCTTGCCGTACCCAATAACACCAAGACCGCGATGTTCATTTGCCGGCTCCCCATGCTTTTTCACCATCTGCTGCCAGGCGATATCGTGACTCGCATCAACGGCAATTTCTGCAATTTCTGTCAGGTGGTCACTCACCACCATCAGTGGTTCTGCCCCCATGATATCGGCTGCAGCAACACGCAGTACTGCGGACATTTTGAAGCGCCGCAATAACTCCATCTGCCCCTCCTGATCCTCTGAGTCTACATGGATCAGGTAGTTGCTGAGTTGATTGTGCAGCTCTTCCCGAGTTGGTGGTGTGTAGAGGGTACGTGGGTCGAGTAGCTCATCGAGCAGGATCGGATTTGCGGCAATAGTATCGGCAATCCAGAGACTACGACTGCAAAGTTTAACCAGCTGTGACAGCGCCAATGGGTTCTCTACCAACAGAGAGATATAGGCACTTCTGCGTGCAATTTTCTCTATGATGTTGAGGATCCGCTGCAGACTCTCATCGCAATTATCACTTTGTGAAATACTCCCCAGAATCAGCGGAACAAGATGATCGAGACGCTGACGGGCGGTGGCACTAATCTGTTGCACGATACGACTCTCAGCCAGCTTTCTGATCTCCCCATAGCTCTCTTCTGCTTGCTGATAACCACTCTCCCTTAACAGAGTAATGGCTTCATCGTCATCAATAGAGCCATCCCAGATTGCAACCCAATGGCTCTCTTCAGAATCTTCATGTTCATTCTGTGGAGCCGCCAGGACCTGTTCAAAGTGCTGGTGTACCTTGCCGGTGTGGTGGCGCAATGCTTTGATGAAATCGTCCCAGTTATCGTAATCCATGGTAAAGGCGATACGACTCTTACCCTCATCATCTTCAGGCAACAGTTGGGTCTGCTGATCGGCCCACGCCTGTAGTCGATGCTCTACCCGACGCAGGAAATCGTAAGCATCATTGAGCTCATCGACAACAAAGTCGGGCAGCATCTCTAGACCACGTAACGCCTCGAGCACCGTGAGAATCCGACGCCGTTGCAGCGTAGGCTCTCTTCCACCATGAATCAGCTGAAACGCCTGGCCAAGAAATTCGACCTCACGAATTCCCCCTTCACCCAGTTTCACATTGCGATCCATACCGCGCTTGGCCGATTCACGGGCAATCATCGCCTTCATGTCACGCAGTGATTCAAATACGCCAAAATCGATATATTTACGGAAGATAAAGGGGCGGATCCGCTCCATCAGCTCCGCTTTAGCATCAACATCACCAGCAATGGGTCGCGCCTTGATCATTGCATAGCGCTCCCATTCCCGACCATGGGTCTGGTAGTAGTGCTCCAGCGCATCGAAGGAGACTGCCAACGGACTGGCATCGCCAAAAGGGCGCAGGCGCATATCGACGCGGAATACAAAACCGTCAGCAGTATTCTGATCAATCAATTTAATCAGCCGCTGCCCCAGTTTGACGAAAAATTGTTGATGAGTGGTCTGGCGTTTGCCCCCCTCTGTCTCACCATCCTCAGGGAAGGTGAAAATGAGATCGATATCGGACGAGAAGTTGAGCTCCCATGCACCGAGCTTTCCCATTCCCAAAACAACCAATCGTTGTGGTTTGCCACTGCTATCAAGTGGTGTGCCCCACATATCACAGTGCCATTGGTAGAGCTTTTCCAATCCCAACGAGACCGCAGCCTCTGCCAGTTCGGAGAGAGTCTCAACCACCTCCTTGAGCGGCGCCTTACCGGTCAGATCGCGCCAACCGAGGCGCACCATCTCACGTTGACGAAAGATACGAATCACCTTTCCCAACTCCGCTTCATCAGCCACATCAACGATGCTTTCTGTGAGTCTTTGGGTGAGCTCATCACGGGCATAGGGGCGATCCAGATCGCCCGATTCAATCAGCTCATTGAGTAGATCGGGTTTGCGTTGAAACTGCTGTGAGATAAATTTACTGGAGGCGAGAACCGCAATAAGTTCTGATAGCCGCGAACCACTCTGAACAGGCTCGTCTGAACAGGCAGCCTCACACAGGTGTTTCCAGGTCTGGCTCACCCCTTCACGCAGAATTTCGGGGAGCTGTTCAATAGATTCAGGAAGAGAGAACGGTTGGTCGGACATCACAATCTCAGGCTGTCGATAAAGCCTTCGATTGTAGCAGCAACCACACCTATTTCGAACGAGGCAGGGGCAAATTAACCCACTATTTTCAGGCTATTGTGCGTAGTAGTCGTATTTGTCCAGAATCTCTTTCATAAAGTCCCAGGCCTCAATATAGGAGAGGCCCGATACCTCAGGGATGATGATCTTGGTATAGAGACTTTTTGGGTGGCTCTTCTTCAGCTTGCTCAGCTGCTGATGCAGCTCCTTATAGCTCACCGTCTTAAAGCTCTTCCAGCCCGGAAGCTTGTACTGAATCCGTTTAACGCCCGATTTAATCTTTTCATAACGGATATCGACCACATACTTACCCTTGGTGGTACGTGCCGGTTTAACCAGCTTGTCATACTTCACCTTAAGTTGGTCATACTCACCACGCACCAGAATCAACTGCTGATTTGAGCTTTTATGTTGCTGTTCCAGATCGCTCAGCTTTTTCTGCTGATCTTTCAGACTGTTATCGATAACGATATAACGCTGAGTCAACTCAGTGAACTCATCGCTCTTGAGCTGTAGTGCCTCAGCCAGTGTCTCACTCTTTTGACGCTCATCTGTGAGGTCAGATTCACTCTGCGATATGATAATAATCTGCTGCTGGATCAACTCATTCTGCTCTTCACTCAGTTGAGTCAACGCATCGAGGCGAGCGTTACGTTCCTCAAGCATCTGTGCCTGCAGTTTATTGGCCTCGGTCTGCTGCATGATCTGCATCCGCAGCTCAGAAATATAGTGTTGCGCCTGATCGATCTGCTCTTCAAGAGTGGCGTTGGTCTGGGTTGCCATACGCGCCTCTTCCGCCGCCAGCTGCTCTGCAGCCATGGTTGAACGTAACTCTACAACCAACTCATAATTACGCAGCATAAGTACCGTACTGGCGAGCATAAAGATCATCACAATGACCATCATGATGTCGGTGAACGAGGGCCAGAAACTGGCACCACTATTCTCAGAGAGGGCGTTCTGTCGCAGGTCAATAAAGGTTGAGCTCACGGGCTGCTATCCTACTCAGACGCTTCTTTAGTGGAACTCTCTTCGGGTAGTCGGAATCCCTCGTGCAGGAGGGATTTAATTCCCTGAATGCTACTTCCCATCGGCGCGATCTGCTCTTGTATCGTCTGTGCGACTTTGCTCAATGACTTTCCTGCCTCTGAATACTCCTTCTGGCTATTCTGCATTGCAATGGCTATCTCCTGCAGCGAGCGAACCAGTCCACCCACCTGGGTCATCACCGAATCACCGGTCACTGAGTAGCGCGGAATCAGATAGAGGGTGGTCAACTCCTCAACACGGCTCAGCAGACGGGTCTGAACATCGGTCAGGCGTAGATAGAAGTAACCAAAGATGAGGTAACTGACAATCGCTGTAATGGTGGTTGAGAGTGCGGTCGACATACCATGAATCACCATCCCCATATTGTTAAATGCATCGCTCGATTCAAGCAGATTCGATGCGCCCACCAGCGACATTGAGAGGGAGACGATGGTACCGAAGACACCACTCAAAATAAGAATATTATGTATGAACTTGGGAAAACTGATGCGGGTGCTCTCATTGGCTATCAATATTGAGGCCAGTGCACTGTGGTCGATCACCGCATTTTGCTTACTCATGCTACGAATCAGCGCGTAGCGTCTATGGATAATCCTTCTGGGATCAATATCTTCCGCCGGTTGATAGTCGCCCGCATCCATCGCCTGAGCAAAATTGCAGAGCGCCTTCTCTTCAGCTTGATATTGCAGCAGGGTGATGATGATCTTGACCATACCCAGTAGAAATAGCCCCACAATGGTACCGTTGATAATGAGACCGGTGGAGGTGATCTGGTTTTCAAAGTAGAGGTGATTTATCTGCTGCGCCCCAAAGACCAGCAAAACTGTCGCAACAGCCATCAACAGTAGCAGCCTATAGAGCACGCCTCTGCTGTAACTACATGAGTAGTCGATCATTATTTGTTATCTCCACAAACCGGTTCTTTTATATATTTTCGAGTATTTTAGTATATCTATATAAATTAATACACCTTCAGGCAATTCAGCTCTGGCTATGAAGGTTAACCCGCTAAGGCAACTCCTCAATATAGGTCCTGTCGATGGGTGTCTGCACATAGAACCTCTTACCCCCATCAGTCGCCCAAAAGTAGTAGTAGCCCTTCGCCGCCTCTGAGGTCACCTTGCCCCCAATCACCTGCCACGACTTGGTATGGCCGTCGACCGCATAGGTGACCTGGTAGTCACCCTCGAGCCAGCTGACGCCAACCCTTGATATCCGATTCTGCTGCTCTTCTGTGCAGCCCCAGAGGGCGGCTAGAAGAGTGAGTAGTAATGTCCCTTTAAGTAAACGGTTCATACATCTAGTTCAACAGCTTCTCATTTAAGAGTTTCGTTACCTGACCGGGATTGGCCTTTCCTTGCGTGGCTTTCATCACCTGCCCCATAAAGAAGCCGATCATCTTGCCACGCTTATCGGGTTCAGCATTACGATAGTTTTCAACCTGTTGAGGACTATTGGCGATCACCTCATCAATGATCCCCTCTAACGCACCGGTATCTGAGATCTGCTTGAGCCCCTTGGCCTCAATCACCTCATCGGCACTCCCTTCACCAGCCCACATCGCCTCGAAGACCTTCTTGGCGGTGTTACCGGAGATGGTGTCATCTGCAATGCGTTTGACCAGCCCGGCAAAATTCTCTGCATCTACTGGCGACTCATCGATTCCAATCGTCTCACGATTAAGGGCTGCTGAGAGCTCACCCATCACCCAGTTGGCACAGATTTTGGCTTCTGCCCCAGACTGTTTAACCACTGTCTCAAAATAGTCGGCCATCTCACGTGAAGCAGTTAGCAAACCAGCATCGTATTCTGGAAGTGAATATTCGCTCTCAAAACGCTGGCGTCTGGCATCAGGCAGCTCTGGCAGTGTCTTGCGAATCGCCTCGACATAGTCATCATCGATCTCTACCGGCAGCAGATCGGGATCGGGGAAGTAACGGTAGTCGTTGGCCTCCTCTTTTGAGCGCATTGAGCGGGTCTCATCTCGATCAGGGTCATAGAGACGGGTCTCCTGAACCACGCGACCACCCGACTCAATCACATTGATCTGGCGCTCCACCTCATGGTCGATCGCCTTCTCGACAAAGCGGAATGAGTTGATGTTTTTGATCTCGGCACGGGTACCGAACTCCTCCTGACCCACAGGGCGTACAGAGACGTTGGCATCACAGCGGAAGGAGCCCTCCTGCATGTTGCCATCACTGATCTCCAGATAACGCACCAGTGAGTGGATCTTACGCATGTAGGCAGCCGCCTCTTTCGCCGATCTCAAATCTGGCTCAGAAACAATCTCCAGCAACGGCGTTCCGGCGCGGTTCAGGTCAATCCCGGTCATGCCATGGAAATCTTCATGTAGAGACTTACCCGCATCCTCTTCAAGGTGGGCGCGGGTGATGCCAATACGCTTGGTAGAACCATCTTCGAGATCAATATCGATCTCGCCAATCCCAACAATTGGGTAGTCCATCTGACTAATTTGATAGCCCTTTGGCAGATCAGGATAGAAGTAGTTCTTGCGATCAAAGACTGAGCGCATGCCGATCTCGGCATCAATCGCCAGACCAAACTTGACCGCCTTGGCCAGTGCATCAGCATTGAGCACCGGTAGAACACCGGGCAGCCCCAGATCGACGGTACAGGCCTGTGTGTTGGGCTCAGCGCCATAGGCGGTCGAGGCACCCGAGAAAATTTTTGATTTGGTTGCAAGCTGCACATGGATCTCACAACCGATTACGACTTCCCAAGCCATTATGCAAACTCCCCTGGAATCTTCTGGTGCCAATCGGTCGCCTGCTGGAACTTGTAACCGGCATTCAAAAGTCGCGACTCCTCAAAATAGTTTCCGATCAACTGCAGTCCGACAGGTCTGTCATTCACAAAACCGGCCGGCAGTGACATACCGGGCAGACCGGCAAGGTTGACCGCAATGGTGTAGATATCGGCCAGATACATCGAGACCGGATCATCCGACTTCTCACCCAGGTTAAAGGCGGGACTCGGCGTAGTCGGCCCCATGATCAGGTCGACCTTCTCGAACGCCTGTTTGAAATCTTCACTAATCAGGTTACGTACCTTTTGCGCCTTCAGATAGTAGGCGTCGTAGTAACCGGATGAGAGGGCATAGGCGCCGATCATGATGCGGCGCTTCACCTCAGGACCGAAACCCTCACCGCGCGAACGCTTGTAGAGGTCTTCAAGGTCCTTGGGATCTTCACAGCGGTAACCAAAACGTACGCCATCCATTCTAGAGAGGTTGGATGAACACTCGGCAGGTGCCACCACATAGTAGGTGGGTACCGCCATGTGGGTGTTGGGCAGGGATATCTCCACCACCTCGGCACCGAGCTTTTTGTACTCATCGATGGCCGCCTCGATCACCCTGGCAACATCACTATCAAGCCCCTCACCAAAGTACTCCTTCGGCAGGCCAATCTTCATACCAGATATATCTTTATTGAGATCAACCGAGTAATCG
>JAPHSO010000178.1 GCA_026193675.1 Gammaproteobacteria bacterium
CTATGGACTGGCGCTTGGATTTGAGTCCGATAGCCTGATAGTGGCCCTGTTGATCACCCAGTTCATCGGCTTTCCAGCGGCGCTGGTTTTCGGCAAGATCGGCACCATTCGTGGCCCTAAGTTCGGGATTCAGATCGCCATCGCCATCTACACCCTGATCATCATCTACGCCTACTTCATGGATAGTGAGTTTGAGTTCTATATGATGGCCGTTGCCATCGGTCTGGTGCAGGGGGGCATCCAGTCCCTGAGCCGTTCGCTCTACACCCGACTGATTCCCAAAGAGAAAAGTGCAGAGTATTTTGGCTTTTATAATGTGCTTGGAAAATTTGCGGCGCTGTTGGGACCGTTACTGATAGGCTGGACCAGCCTGCTCACCCACGATTCAAGGCTCTCGATTCTTTCACTGATCCCTCTGTTTGCGATAGGGGCCTGGTTACTCACTAAAGTGAAGCTGGAACCTCAGTAATCGCCAAAATCTGCTTCCATTTTTTCTCAAACTGCGCCACAATACGCGCCGCTGCTAAAACAGCATCTCAATGGTGGGCGTAGTTCAGTTGGTAGAGCCCTGGATTGTGATTCCAGTTGTCGTGGGTTCGAGTCCCATCGTCCACCCCATATTTAGAGCGGCTCACAAGGATAGTGACCATTCACATTTTAACCTTTCCAAATACTTTCCCAAGATCATTTGGAACAAAAGGCTCTAATTCTTAGGGTCTAATACCCAGATTTTTTGGTTGTATCTTTCTCTATCAATCATCATCGTCGTCATGCTCATCATCATGATCGCGACGCCTGTAACGTTCGGAATCTATCGCACGTAATCCTCGTGCATCGAAATCTTTCGAACGCCAGATGCGCTTCGCTTCATCTTCATCGCCACTACGATGACACTCAGTACAATTCTCGTAGTCCCGGATACCCTCTTCCACATGCTCCTCACGTATCTTGGAACGAGAGTGCTCGTGACAGCCATAGCAGGTGTAGTTGGTGTAGTCGTCATCTATGTGACAGGTAACACAATCGGTGTCATGGTCCCGGTCAAAACGGAAGTATTTATCGTGATCCAGAGTGGCAGGCATCCAGGCATCCTGGCTGTGGCACTGTCCGCAGTTGGTCTTGGTCTTCTGATGGAGGTCATCAACTGGAGCGGTGTGGCAACTGTCACACTGTTCCTGCAGAGTGGACTCCAGCAGCTCGTGGGAGAACTGACTGATGGGGCGGAAAGCCTGCACTCCCCTGTGATCACTGTGGCAGGAGACACAATCCTCTTCAACAAGCTTCTGGTGGAAGGCGACGTTCTTCTTCTCCTTAGCAATATCCAGCCCCTTGGTGGTCTTCAGACCGATCTCTTCCACCTTGTGGCAGGCGATGCACTTCGCAGCTCTGCTACCGATAAAAGGGGTGTGGCAGGCGAAGCAATCTGTAGCCAGTTCAGCATGCGCATCGATGGGCTTTCCCGGACTTATCATGAGGTGGGGATAGATTATTGCCAGCAGAATCAGAACAATCAGATTTAGTGCAACGATGATAATGATGCTGTTATTTTTCATTTTCATCTCCACCTTTATCGCCACTGCCAGAAAAGAAAGATACTCAGAATATGGGCGATGCCCAGTACAGCAAAGGCCAGTGTGATCGGCAGGTGCACCGCGCGCCATTTTTTCATAAGGTCAAAGGTGGTGGCATCCCAGAACAGCTGCTTTTCGACCGCCTCATCAGATAGGCCCTGTTGCGAATAGGTCTCCCGCTTATCGGCCATAAAACGGCGCGAGCGATCCAGCAGGTATTTGCCGGTCATGCCGCTAATAACGTTAACTAGCATGGCAGCCAGTGCTAGCCACGGCAGGATAGTGTAAATGTGGATGCCGGCATGCACCAGGATCATCAGCGCACCAATCCAGGTAAGGGTTTCATGCAGGGTGAGTAGCGTTTTGGGTTTACCAAAACTTATCTTTTTGCGTTTGCGCATCGAGTATAGAAACGACAGCAGGATTAGCAGGGTACCGGGAATGCCAAGCCATCGTCCGATCCAGACCAATCCGAACTGGTGTAGCATGGCATCGGTGATAATGGTTGCCAAAATCAGCGCACCGAATATCTTCAGGAAGGGGATGACTTCTTTACGTATGAGTGATCGATCCATTGTTATATTCTCTATGCGTCCAATGTAATGTCGCCCTTGGGCGTTGATATGCATAACAGACAGTGTCCTGATGCCACATCTGCATCTGGTTCTTGATTATAGTCAACATCGCCAACTTTGATAGCAGTCTGGCAACAGCCGCAACTGCCGGCACGGCAGCCCGACTCAACCTCGATATTGTTGGTCTCGGCAAACTCCAGTAGTGATCCCGAGGAGGGATCCCAGGGAAGGCTTTTACCACTTTTGCTGAAGGTGATGGTGATGGGCTCTGCGGTGGTCGCTTCCGGTGCACTCTTTTCGTGCTTGATCAACGTCGCAGGTCCAAAGGATTCGTAGTAGATATCACCACTATCGACCCCCCAATCCTTCAGTCCGGGAACCAGACTCTCCATCATCGGTTTGGGACCGCAGACATAGAACTGATAGCGCATCAATTTGAGGGTGGCCCGTAGCAGCGGAATTCCAACCCGGTCGCTGTGTCGGTAATCGACGCCTTCCGCATCACTCTCATTGGGTATGCTGTAGCAGAGATGCAGATGGAAGTTGTCGTGCCTATTGGCAAGTGTCTGCAGGTGCTCCTTCATGATCACCTCATCACCGTTACGTACCCCGTAATAGAGCCACACCTCCCTGTTTATATCGCTCTCCAGTACAGTGTTGAGGATACTTAACATCGGGGTGATACCGATACCACCTCCAATTAGTACAATAGGCAGAGGATCATCATCCATCAGATGGAAATGACCGGATGGTGCCTTGACTTGAAGTCGACTGCCCTCTTCTACATGGTCATGAAAAAAATTGGAGGAGAGGCCGGGCTGCACATCTGGGCGATCAGCTGGAGCGGAAACTCGCTTTATCGATACCCGATAGTAGTCGGGCCGAGGAGCATCGGATAGGGAGTAGCAACGCACAACCGTTTTTGGTTGATGTGTAACCGGATCAAGAATCGATAATTTAAAGGTGAGAAACTGTCCCGGCCTGAAGGTGGGTAACTGCTTACCATCGACCGGTACCAGATAAAAGGAGCAGATATCGTTATTGCCATCCTCCATCACCCGATGTTGAACGATGAACTCTTTGAATCCATCCCATGCCAGATCAGTAGTAGCTTGCTCTGATGTAATTGACTCAACTACAGGTGGAATCGTAACTTGAGGCGTGGAGATATACTCTTTCGTACCCGCACGCTCTCCTAACTCCAGATATTGACCTCTACGGCGATAGAGCCCTATCAGTACCACAACAGCGACCTGAATCAGAATCGCGGCAAGAATGATTAATGCTAAGTTTCCGGTTGTCATAATTCACCTTTTTCAGCACCCTTTTCTGTATTAACAGGCAGGGCTGAGCATTGCCTTTACAAAAACTATAGCACCGCTTCCTTAAACGAACCTGAATAAAGAGATTGTTGTGGCTATGTAGGCAACACCAATGACTGTCTAAGGGGGAGGTGGTCATGGCCCCTGTTAGAAACTGATGGTATGTAGTTAAGGATGATCCACCATTTTTTACTGTGCGTGCTCCAAATGGTGTCGGAATAAAATTAGCTAACTTATTGATAGTTTTGGCTGATTTAGGTGGGAAATATTCAGACTAAAAGTGTAATTTATTGATTAATAATAGTTTCGCGCGAATTGTGATTCCCGTTGTCGTGGATTTGAGTCCCATCGTCCACCCCATATTGTGAAAGGCTTACAAAGATTGTGAGCCGATCAAGCATATAAGGTTCAAAACGATCTCTTGATCATCTTTTCTGAGTTTACACAGGAAATCACATGGTCTCTCATATCAGTGCAATTGAAGTTATGATGGCAGCTATGAGAATAAAAATAGTCACTCTTCTGTTGGTTCTGCTTTTTGCAGCCTGTTCCGACGCCCCTCCCGCAGAGGTGGCGATCGCAAGGAATATCGAGGCGATTCAGAACGCCATTGAGGAGAAGAACCGTTCCGATGTGATGGAGCATATCGCTGAAGATTTCACCACCGGCAGTTATCTTAATAGGGAAGAGCTGGGAAAAATGCTGGTCCTTCAATTTTTAGCCCATAACAAAATCACCGTGACTATTGTGAAAAGTGATATCCAGCTTGAACCGGGCCATACCGATATAGCCAATGCATTACTCTCGGTAATTGTCACCGGCGCTACCCGACTTATTCCCAACGATGGGCGCATCTATCAAGTCTCTGCCAGATGGCAGCAAAATAATGGTGAGTGGATGCTAAATCGGTTGAGTTGGGAGTAATTTTCTTTTTAGTACAGTTATTAATGGAAATTCATCTCTTCAGCAGCTAAATTTAGGATTCTACAAGCAGAAAGCTATAGGGTATCTGTTTACCGGTGACAGTGATCGCATGAGTGGATTAGATACCAACAATTAAAAAGGATCTTATATGCAACAGGCTTTGCACCAACTATCTAGACTCCTTTGCCTGGGGATTCTCTTTGCAATGATGGCCTCCTCGGCATCAGCTCAAACCCGATCATCCGGTTACAGTGAAGACAGCTTCACCTATCCTTCTCAGAAAAGTTTTCAACTCAATGAGAGTGAGCAGGCATGGCTGGACAGCCACCCTAACATTCGTATCGGCACGATGAATGCGTGGCCGCCAATGGACTTTGTCGATAGCCGAGGGGTTGCTCAAGGAATAGGCGCACGATTCATTGAAGCGCTGAACCGACGTCTTAATAACGCAATCGAAATTGTTCCCGGCTCATGGGCTAAAATTAATGCCGATGTGAAGGAGGGACGCCTGGATGGATTAATGGGGATCACGCCTCGCTCAGAACGTGAAGAGTATTTTCATTTCACCAATCCCTACGTTACGGTCCCTCATGCAATTTTTGCCCGCAATGACTCTCCTTATCTGAAAGGCCTTGCGGATCTCCGGGGAAGAAAGGTCGGTATTGAGAGGGACTTTTTTATAGTTAAAGTGCTTCGTGACGGGTTTCCATCAGTTGATATCAGAGAGTATGGGTCAACCAGTGATGCTTTGGATGCACTGGCGAAAGGGGAGGTGGATGCCTATGTTGGGAATCGCGCAGTGGCGAGGTATGTTATCGAAAAGGAGCTCATCTCCAACATACAGCAGTATGGCAAGATTAATGAAACAGCATCTGTTAATGCGATTGGGGTAAGAAAGGATTGGCCCATATTGAGGGATATTCTGCAGAAGGCTCTCAATTCACTAACGGTGGAGGAGATGCGCGCCATCATGCAGGAGTGGGTGGATATCCCTAAATCCTCTTACGGTCTGCTATTAACTGAATCAGAGGAGCAGTGGCTCGAATCTACAGCGGTTATAAGAGTTGGAGTCATGGATGCCTGGCCCCCTTTTAATTTTACCGGCAGTGATGGCAAGCCAGAGGGAATTGGCAGAGACATCGTTGCGGCAATCAATCAGCGATTGGATGGCAAGTTGAAACTTGTCCCCGGGGCGTGGAATGAGATTTACGATGGGGTACAAGATCAGCACCTTGATGCCATTATGGATATTACCCCCAAGCCTGCGCGTGAAGAGTTCTTCAATTTCACCAAGCCATATCTCAATGTGCCTCATGTCATCGTTGCACCAACTACTACCTCCTACATCGCCAATGAGGATGGCTTGGTAGGCAAGGTGCTGGCGCTGGAGAGTGGCTTCGGCAACGTCAAATATTTCAAGCAGAACTACCCAGAGGTGACAATTAAAGAGTACCGGGATACGGCTCATGCCCTGGGAGCAGTGGTGCGTGGTGAGGCTGATGCCTATGCGGGTAATCGTGGGGTGGCGCTCTATCTGATAGAAAAGGAGCTGATGACCAACCTGAAGATTCATGGTCGCCTACGCAAGAGTGGTTCGATTCTTGCCCTTGGAACACGTAAGGACTGGCCCGTTCTGAGGGATATTCTGCAGAAGGCTCTAGATGATATTACCCATATCGAGTATCGGACTATTCTGGGCAAGTGGGTCTCTCCAGAAAGGGATGGCTCTGATGAGGTTAATCTTTCATTAAGTGAGAAGCGGTGGCTTAAGGCGCATCCAGTTATCAAGATGGCGTTTGATGAGAACTATCCCCCCTATAGTTTTCGGGATGAGTGGGGAGAGATGGTCGGCATTGCAGTCGATTTTGCCGAAGAGTTGGCGCAGCGGATCGGGATAAAAATCGATATCTATCCAGATGGTGAGTGGAAGAGGCTCTATGCGGCTGCACAGCAACGCAAAGTTGATGTGATTGCCACACTGGTTAAACGAGAAGAGCGTGAGGAGTGGTTTAAGTTTACCCAGCCTTATATCTCACTCGCGCAATATATTATTACGCGTAATGAAGATCTGAAAATTCTGAATAGTCCTGAACTGCTCTCAGGAAAAACTGTTGCTCTGGTTAAAGGTTATTCGATGACCCAAGTACTTCTGGAAGAGGTGAAAGAGATTACCCCTTACTATGTAAATAATCTTACAGAGGCGCTTGAGGCGGTTTCCACGGGTAAGGCCGATGCCACTATCGGGGCGATTGGCATGTCTCATCACATCATTATCGAAACCGGGTTGATGAACATTGGCTTTGCAGCCCTCTACTCAAAGGGGCAATCTGAACAGCGTTTTGGCGTACGCAATGATTGGCCTGAACTGGCCACTATTCTCAACAAGGCACTGCAGTCACTCACCGATAAAGAGGTGATCAATATCTTTGGCCGCTGGAGTCAACCAGAGGTGGCACAGGCTGAGGCGGCACTGTTTGACGTCATTGTCGATCTAACTGATGAGGAGCGGGCCTGGCTGAAAGAGAATCCGGTGATTCGCACCGCCTCAGATCCAAACTGGGCTCCAATTGAGTACGCTGATGATGAGGGGAATTTTCAGGGGATCTCAACCGACTACTTGAAGCAGCTAGAGTCACTTCTGGGGATTACATTTGAACAGGTTAAAGGGCAATCCTGGCAGGAGATGATCAAGAGCTATAAAAAAGGGGATATCGATCTATTTTCATCGCTTGGACGTACACCTGAACGCGAAAAGCAGTTCTATTTTAGTGAGAGCTATATTAACTTTCCTATCGCTATTTTTAGCGGTCCAGAGGTTCCATACATTGGCGACCTGAAAGAGCTGAGAGGTAAAAGGGTGGGCGTGGTTGAGGGTTATGCCGCTCAGGAGAAACTGGCTATTGAGCATCCCGGTATTTGGCTGGTTCCTGCGGCTACTCCTGTAGAGGCGTTAGAACAACTATCAAGGGGAGAGGTCGATGCCTATGTGGGTAATATCCTTGTAACCAGCTACTACATAGGGAAACTGGGTTACACCCACCTCAAGGTTGTGGGCGAGACGCCATATCATTATGAGCAGGCTATGGGTGTGCGTAAGGATTGGCCGATTTTTGTGTCGATCCTGAATAAGGCGCTCAGCGCAATTCCTGAGAGTGAAAAGAGTGGTGTCTATAACCGCTGGGTCGGGGTGCGTTATGAGCATGAGTTTGACTATACGCTGTTATGGATGGTTCTGTTGGCTGCTTTAGTCATATTTGCGATATTCTCATATTGGAATCGTAAACTATCAAACCTCAATCAGCAGTTGGTTATTGCACGTAACCAGGAAGAGCAGGCACGTATTACGGTTGAAAAGGCCAATGAGCAGCTAAAGGCGGTGGATCAGCTTAAGTCGATGTTTATTGCCTCGATGTCCCATGAGTTACGTACACCGCTCAATTCAATCATCGGATTTAGTGGTCTTCTAATGCAGGATGTATCGGGAACACTGAATGACAAACAGGGTGATAGTGTGCGACGTATTAATCGTGCCGGCATACATCTACTCAATCTGATCTCAGATGTTATCGATATCTCAAAGATCGAAGCGGGACGTATTGATGCCTATCTGGAGAAGGTTTCATTGAAGGAGGTTGTCGATGAAGCGGTTGAAACCATTAGGCCGTTAGCTGATGCTAAGGGACTGGAACTGGAGGTGGTTGCCAATAGCTGGCCTGAAGTGACCAGCGATCGAAAGCGGCTACTGCAGTGTCTTCTCAACTATTTAAGTAATGCCGTAAAGTACTCAGAGAAGGGGAAAGTGGTTCTAACTGTTATTGTTAATGATGATCATATTGAGCTATCTGTTACCGATAGTGGAATTGGAATTGCTGAAGCGGATCAACCGAAACTATTTGAAGCATTTGAACGCTTTGATTCCCATCTTCGGGTAAAGGCGGGAGGAACGGGATTGGGCCTCTATCTAACCAGGAAGATTACAGAGGAGATACTGCAGGGGCGTGTCTCGGTAGAGAGCAAGATCAACGAAGGTAGTACCTTCAGACTGATGATTCCGCTTCATGCGAAAGCGGAGAATTAATAGTGAGTGAACTGATGGCGGAGAATAACAGACAGTTAGCGCTGGTTATCGAGGACAATGAGGACAACATGGTACTGATAACCATGCTCCTTGAAAATGCGGGCTACGCAAGTATTTGGGCCGAAAATGGTGAGAAGGGGGTGCAGATGGCTATCGATAAGCGGCCTGATTTTGTCATCCTGGATATTCAGCTGCCAGACATTAATGGTACTGAGGTGCTCAAGAGAATTCGTGCGCTGGATTTGGATATATCCAGGGTGCCAATCATCGCCATGACCTCCTATGCGATGTCGGGTGACCGCGAGAAGTTACTTGCCGCAGGGTGTGACGGCTATATTGAAAAACCGATCGACCCCATGCAGGTGATTAAGCAGATCAGGAACATATTGGAAGAATAGTTATGAAAGTTGTTATCGCTGAGGACACGGAAGACTCGCGCCTGTTACTTGAGATGGTATTACAGGATCAGGGACATGAGGTCTATGCCGGAGTGAATGGATTGGAGGCTCTCAAGCTGGTGTTAGAACACAAGCCGGATCTGATTATTTCCGATATTTTGATGCCGAAGATGGATGGCTTTGAATTTTGTCGAAAGGTGAGAAGTGATCCTGAATTGAGTTTCATTCCATTTATATTCTATTCATCTAACTATACCGAGCAGAATGATAGGGAGTTTGCTGAGGCTTTAGGGGCTGTAAAATTCGTCATCAAACCTCTTGCACCAGAGAAGCTAGTTGAGGTTATTGACGATGTAATGACTGCGGAAATGCCCATTTCACCACCCCCTTTAGACAACGCTGAAGATAAGAAGCGAGAGCTGGATGAATTGCATCTTCGTTCTGTGGGTAGAAAGCTTGATGCCAAAGTAGAGGAGCTGGAGTTAAGAAATGTTGAGTTGGCTCGGAGTGAGGAAAAATACCGAGCCACTGCTGAAATGCTCCAGACCGCATTAATGCAGACTATCAACGCTATCGCCAACACTGTAGAGATGCGTGATCCCTATACAGCGGGACATCAGCGACGGGTTGCCGATCTGGCCCAAGCTATCGCTGAAGAGCTGGAGCTGGATAATATGGTGGTTGAAGGGGTGAGGATGGGAGCGATAATTCACGATATTGGTAAAATACGGGTACCTGCTGAGATTATGAATTATCCAGGTAAGTTGGGGGCGGATCAAATGGCCATGATTAGAGCTCATGCTGCGGCGGGTTATGAGATTATCAAAGAGATCCCCTTTCCCTGGCCTATTGCTGAAATGATAAATCAGCATCATGAGCGGCTTGATGGTTCAGGATATCCGCAGGGGTTATCGAGTGATGATATTATCCTGGAGGCGAAAATTCTGGCTGTGGCTGATGTTGTGGAGGCGATGAATTCACACCGTCCCTTCAGAGCCAGTCTGGGTATCGATGTGGCGCTTGGTGAGCTCGAAGAAAACAGGGGACTGCTCTACGATCCGGATGTTGTTGATGCATGCCTCCGACTCTTTAAAGAGAGGGCTTACGTTTTACCTTCACTCTAGAATTGTCCGCCCAATTTTGTAGCTGTTGAAAAGCTTAGAACCGTTTTCAACGCTTAAAATTCTTAAAGGTCCGAAAGTGTTTTTTACCATTCCGATGTCTGTGATATACACCGTATATGCATCTGTAATGGTATCGCAGAAGTGCATATTGTCCTTAACATACCAGCGATACTATAGTCTCTGGTTTCACTTTTTGATGTGATCTCTGGAGACAGGAAGAAATTACTGGCAGCAGGGTGTGACGGCTATATTGAGAGGCCGATTGATCCGATGCGGGTTATTGAACAGATCCGTGTGATATTGGCTGAGAAGTCCTGATAAACTGACCTTATCAACTATTCACGTCGATCTTCAGCACGGCGCTCATGAACTTTACAGCGCCGTTCGTTGTGATGGTGAACCGAACCACTAAATGGATTGGTTCTTCTATCGCCTGTATGGCGTCGGTCTACTGGACCTCTAATGGTCTGATCCGGTGATGTGCGGTCATCTATGATCAAGTTGTCCATCTCATCCTCCTGCGATAAATTTCATTAATCGCGTTAATGTCTCTTGCTCATCATTAGACTGATAGTGACAATAATAGTTCAGAGCTGCCTGCCCTCAATAAAGTTCATAAAGGTCTGGATATGCTTCTTTCCGTTACGATGCTTGTGGTAAACGCCATTGCCCTCATTAGAAATGGTGCCGCAAATCTTTCTTCTGCCGGTATCACAGCAGTGCATATTGTCTTTTACATACCAGCGGTATAGACGGGTCTGATCCCTCTTCTTGCCACTAAGGAAAAGGACATTGCAGCCACCATCACTACCGGCATAATTTTTGAAGGTCCAACCATTTTTAAGATGAATCCCTTCAAAGGTTCGGTTGCTGAAAAGTGCCTCGATTTCGTCTCCGCTGAGCAGTTCTCCAGCAATGGTTGTCAGGGGAGATAACAACATCATCATAAATAGAGTAAAGAGGGGAGATGCTTTGTGATGCTTCATTAACCGGTTCTCCTTATGGTTCATTGATCTTCTATTAGATTAAAGGGCTTTTTAGGGTAATCAAAGCGAATCAGTTCTGCTGCCCCCTGAATGAAGTCACTCCATGAGTCAGTGGCAACCTGCAGTTTTGCGATACTGCATGTGGGACAGTTATCGATGTGGCTATTACTGAGCCAGTTAATTGTATCGGTCATATCGGGATTGTGCCCAATCAACATAATCTGGTCGAGGGCTCCATCAAGGTGTTGAATAATCTCTACCATCCCTTTGAGGCCTGCACCATAAATCCGTGAGTCAATCTCCAGTCGATCGCAGTTATAGCCGATCTCCTTAGCAATTAAACTGGCCGTCGTCTGGGCACGAGTTGCAGAGCTACAGATCATCAACTGGGGAGAGGTTTTTATTCGGGCGAGACGACTCCCCATTAAAGGTGCGTCACTCAATCCTCGCTTGTTAAGGGGACGATCATGATCTGATATAACATCGCTATCCCAACTCGACTTGGCATGGCGCACCAGCCAGAGGGTTTTATGGTTTACCGATCTCAACATATCCTTCTCTTATAAAGTTTCATCAGGAGATACTAGTTTAAAAATTGAACAATGGAAAATTGCGGCCTGGTTTTTATATTTGCTGTGTGACATTCGCTCTACTACAGTTAACGGGAGATGTTTATGATGGTCGCCACTCGGGGTGACTGACAGATTGATTTGGAATCAATGATATGGATAGTGGACAGGATTCAAATTTTCTCCTCAAATGGCTGTCAGGGCTTTACTCTGACGTAGTATTGCTCATTTTTAAGAGACGCATTGATAGTTATCGTACCCGGGCTCAAGCGAATGATGGCAGTGAGATTCATAGGAACCTCTCTGCGCAGATAGACAAGCTCTCTGCAGCAGAACGAAAGAGTAATGATGGCGTAGGGGAGGTTGATGTCCCCTCTGTTACAGGGACAATTGAATCGATTAAGAAAGCTCATTCAATCAAAAATCTTTTTAGAATGTGGAATAGTCTAGGCGGTTATTTCAGGAAGAGTCCGAGAGGTTCAACATCTAACAGCCATATGGGTACCAGGCTTAAGGAGAGTGTCTGGGATCATGTTCATGCTGCACTGCGACTGGCAAGGCAGGGGAAAGTGGAGCAGGCAAGGTTTCATACCGATATTGTCTACAGTGGGCTCAAGGAGGCGGGGCACTATATGGATGAAGAGGAGTTTAAGGCCTTTTCGTCTGAGATTGAGGAGAGTCTTAAGAAAATTTAACAGTTTATTATTTGCTGTTGATATTTGTGTGGAGCACAAAGAACGTCGCTCC
>JAPHSO010000035.1 GCA_026193675.1 Gammaproteobacteria bacterium
CCCCTGGGCCATAAAAGTATCGGGGTAATCTTTTTCTTTATAAAGCGTGGTACGTGTTGCACGGACTTCTTTAATATCACCAATAATGCCCTTGTCCAGTTCTGTTAATAGCTGGTCAAAGGCGGGTAAAAATGCTGTTCTTACAGCAGAAAGTAATAAAACTTTTTCTTTTTTAGCTAAAGAGAGTAGTTCTTTTAGTTCGCTTTTATACAGGGCCAGCGGGTTCTCACATAAGACATGTTTTTTGGCAAGGATTGCTTTTTTAATAAGCGTGTAATGTTCTTCGAGTTTAGTATCAATATAAACCGCAACAATACTGGTGTCTAAAAATTCATCGTAATTATCATGACCATACCGGATACGTTCATTGTTTTTGGTAAATTCCTTTAACGCGGGTAAGTCGGGCGAATAGATGCGATTGATCTGTAGATTGGGCACATGCTCTGCCTCATCTATAAAGGCTTTGGTGTCACGCCCAAGGCCAACAATACCTAATTTAATCAGATCAAAATTATCTCTTCTCAGCAGGGTGCTTGATATACCTTTTGTACGAGGTAGGTACTCAACATGAGTGTATTCATTCAGGTAGTCAAATGTGCCTTCCCAGTCATCTCCAATGGCAAAAACATCAACACCATATTTCACCATGTCTTCTGCTTTTTGCTTTTTATGTTTTTCTATAATGACCTTATCGACAAAATCTAGCGCCTTTATGGCCTGCACACGCTTCTCTGTGCTTTCGATAACATTTAACTTGCCGCGAGAACGATCATAATTTTCGTCCGTAACACCCACTATAAGGTAAGAGCCTAATTCCTTGGCACGCTCTAATAATCGAAGATGACCTTCATGAAACATATCAAATGTTCCATAGGTTATAACTGTTTTGCTGGTATTGATGCCTTATCCTGTATGTCTGTAGATTTTGTTTATATGATACAAGAATTTGACCATTTGATCTCCTTGTCAGGGATTACCACCTCTGCAAAGCCGTCCTAGTTCAGTCTGCATGGTTGGTTAATTTCGTAACTGTTGGGCCACTTCCGCTGGCATCTACATAGACCAAAAACAAAAAGCCTCACAACGAAAAACGCTGTAAGGCTTTGATTTTATTGGTGGGCCCTCCAGGACTCGATAAATCTGTCAGGAACAGATTTAAATAGCTACCCGGAGGGCGGTGGCCATGGAAGGTCACCGTAATCTGGGACCAAGGGATTATGAGGGCACAGCCCTCATAATACGTAACTATATAAATCAATCACTTACGGTGCTTGCCTATCACCAAAGTGCCAGTAAATGACAGTAATTAACAGTCACCCTGACACAAAACTGGCACACTCAGGTATTGTACCAATGCCTGATATGCGACCGAAGTCATTGATACGGATTATATCAAAAGAGATTTGATGCTTAGCTAATAGCTGACATTTGCACACGGTTCTTCTGTGACTCATCATACCGATGCTTTTGCACTTCAAGATTGAGCTTGTATGTCAAATTTGAAACTTCTACGACCTCGCGAGACAACTGTATAGTTCGAAGCTGCTTGCCAGCAAGCCAAGTGGCTACTTCTAGAAAATGCCACATAGGTGAGCGTCCAAGATGATAAGGCTTTGGAAATGCACCGCTTGCGATGTACTTCTGGATATTTTGTCTCCTGCAATGTACCAGTTCAGCGATATCCGAAACGCCAACAATGTCTGGACTTGCCTCAAGAAGGACAGCATCCGGAATAGCCTCTTGCACATTAGCAACCGCAGATTGTATCGCCTCATTGGCAGATTCTGCCTCGCGTGTAAAATCCAGGCCAATTGTGCCGCGCTCACCAATGCCTATAAGCGCATCATCACACCCTGCCTCAAACAGCGCATCAAGATATTGTCCTGCCTCTGATTCACCACCTGGAAGTGTGAACACCAGAGAAAAATCATACGTTGCCATTGTCATCACCATTCTCATGAATACAGTTATCAACCCGAGTCTTCAGCTGTTTTGCATGATTCCCCGGATTTTTAGGAGTGCTCCAAACCGACATTCTACAAAATCTACCACATCGACACTCTTTATCGTTGTGTGAGCACTTTAAGGTGCCCCACGGGTGGCCGCTCGCGCTTTCCACCGTCCAGCCATGGCTTTCAGCATAGACAATAGCTTCTTCGACTTCCTTTTTTGAATGCTTGTTTCTCACACTAGCCACGTCCTTATTTGTAATAGTAGATACACCTCACGAAGTTGTCAACTGACAACCCTACATTGAGTGATTGGGATAGTTTCCATATATAAAATACGGCAATCACATAACAGGGTCATCACATAACAGCATAACAGGGTCACAGCATAACAGGGTCAGGTCTTGCCTTTTGCCTTCCCAGCACTCAATAGCCGGCTAATCCTGGAGTAATGCAAACCAAAGTATTCTCCGATTTCCTTCATACTATAGCCTCCACTTGCATAGGCTAACGCTATTGCCTCATTCCTCGATGCTGCTTGCTGCTCATACTCAAGCAGGGGTTTTGGTACATTGCGCCTCTGAGCCTTTGGAACCTCACTTAAATCCTTATTATTTGATAGCTGTACCTGTAGGGTTTCTACGAATACTTCATCACCAAGGTATATCTGGTTTTTTAACTCTTCCCATGGTGAAGGTTGATTCTTACCTTCCGAGACAAACGCACGATATGCGTTAATGGCAACAGACTTTTGCTTTCCAAAAGCAGAGAGCACCCAATCAGTCATTAACCAATCAGGTGGCTCCACCTGCCCTGTCGTTGCCCGGTAACTGCTCCACGGCCAATCTCGCGCACTTCTGACCATGTGCGCTCTGACTGGGTTAAGTACTATATAGCGAGATAATTCGAGCAGGTAAGAATCCTTCTGTACGATTATTGCCTTATATC
>JAPHSO010000123.1 GCA_026193675.1 Gammaproteobacteria bacterium
GGGTGGCCCCATCGGTTGTGAATTGAGTCAATCCTTTGCTCGACTCGGCTCCGAGGTCACTCTTATTCAGCGTGGAGATCGCATCATGCAGCGTGAGGATAGTGAGTTCTCCAGGCTGGTGACCGACTCATTCGTCAGTGATGGGATGAGCGTAAAAACCGATCACACTGCAAAGTCTGTTGCCATTGAAGATGGAGAGAAATTTCTTATCTGTGAGCATGCTGGAGAGGAGCTGAGGGTCCCCTTTGATCAGATTCTCATCGCACTGGGACGAAGCGCCAATATTGGCGGTTTTGGTCTGGAAGAGCTCTCAATAGCCACCCGCCCTAACAACACCATTGAGGCCAATGAATTTCTGCAAACCAGCTATCCCAATATCTATGCCGTGGGCGATGTGACCGGCCCATACCAGTTCACCCACACCGCGGCCCATCAGGCGTGGTATGCGGCAGTTAACGCACTATTTGGAAGGTTCAAAAAATTCAAGGTCGACTACTCGGTGATCCCCTGGGCCACATTTACCGATCCCGAAATTGCCCGGGTTGGCCTTAATGAGCTGGAAGCACAGGAGCAGAACATCCCCTATGAGATAACCACCTACGGCATTGATGATCTTGATCGCGCAATTGCCGATAGTTCAGCGTCAGGATTGGTTAAGGTGCTCACTCAGCCGGGCAAAGATAAAATTCTGGGTGTCACCATTGCTGGCGAACATGCCGCCGATCTGATTGGAGAATTTGTCACTGCCATGCGCTACGGTCTGGGTCTGAACAAGATCCTCGGTACGATCCACATCTACCCCACCCTTGCAGAGGCCAATAAATATGCTGCCGGTAACTGGAAAAAGGGCCACGCACCCAAAACTCTTCTCAAATGGGTGGAGCGCTACCTCCGTTGGCAGAGAGGCTAGGTGCGAGTCATCTCTCTCCTACGGCCTCACCTATTGGCTCCCCCTGCAATCCTCAGATGTCCGAGGTTGGGTTTAACCAATTAGCCCCCAGTTTATGGTAAATTGCTCACCTCCATTTAATGACAACAACCCGATAATTGATGAAACTTCTATTCGACTTCCTGCCGATTCTGCTCTTTTTTGTTGCCTATAAGGCCTACGGTATCTTTATTGCCACAGCTGTGGCCATCGCTGCATCATTTACCCAGGTGCTGATTTACTGGCTTAAAAACCGCAGCTTCGAGAAGATGCATCTGGTCACGCTTGGACTCATTACTGTGCTCGGTGGTGCCACCCTGCTATTCCAGGAGCGCAGCTTCTTTATGTGGAAGCCAACTGCTGTGAACTGGGCCTTTGCAGTCGCCTTTCTGGGTAGCCACTTTATCGGCCAGAAGACACTAGTTGAACGCATGATGAGCTCCGCCATCAGTGCACCAAACTTCGTTTGGTCACGACTCAACATCAGCTGGGTACTCTTCTTTGTGGTGATGGGTATCGCCAATTTGATCGTTGCCGGTTACTTCTTTGAGGCCGAGGCACTACTCAATGCGGCAGCAGGCAATCCTGTCCCCCCTATCGATATCAATAGCTGCAATCCGGAGCTGGGACAGAAATTGCTGGCACTGTGTGAGACAGCAAAAACGGCTGAGTCCGATTGGGTCGACTTTAAGATGTTCGGCATGATGGGGATGACCATCGTTTTTGTCATCGGTCAGGCCTTCTATCTTGCCCGCTATATGTCTGAGCCCGAAGCAGAAGTTCAAACAGAGAATCAGGAGTAACTCCTATGCTATTTGCCATTATTAGTGAGGATGTCGAAAACAGCCTTGAAAAGCGCATGTCGGTGCGCCCCGCCCATATTGAGCGACTCAAACAGTTACAGAGTGAGGCACGCCTGATTCTGGCAGGCCCTCACCCCGCAATTGAGAGTAATGAGCCCGGTGACGCCGGCTTTACAGGCTCTCTAGTGGTTGCAGAATTTCCTTCACTGGTCGATGCGCAGGCCTGGGCCGATGCCGATCCCTATGTCGCGGCAGGCGCCTACGCCAAAGTGGTCGTTAAACCGTTTAAAAAGGTGCTGCCATGAGCAACAATTCACCCCGTGTTGAGATGATTCGAGAGCTTCTCGAAAAAGAGTTTAACCCAACTGCATTAGAGATCATCGACGATAGTCACCTTCATGCAGGCCACGCCAGTGCAGGTGGTGCTGGGCACTTTACCGTCAAGATTACTGCAGAGGCATTCGCCGGAAAGATGCCACTACAGCGACATCGGCTGGTTTTTGCTGCACTCGATGAGATGATGCAGAGTGAAATTCACGCCTTGAGTATTGAGGCTGAAGCGCCCTAGTCAGAGCACTCTCTATTAATCCCTACCCCATATCTTTGGTGTAGTGACAAAAGCAGTTCTTACCACTCTTCTTGGCCGCGTACATTGCAAGATCCGCCTGTCTGATGAGCATCTCAGTAGATTCAGCCTGTTCAGGATAGAGGGTAATACCGATGCTGGCTGTCACATCGATCTCCTGACCGGCTATTGGATAGGGCTGTGCCAATACTGAGATTATTTTTTGTGCGACCGCATCAATATTCTCATCGTCGCCAATATCGGGAAGTACCACAGTAAACTCATCACCACCAAAACGGCTCACCGTATCAGACTCACGCAGACATGACTTGATACGACAGGTGACCTGCTTGAGCAGGTTATCCCCCTCTCTATGGCCAAATTGATCATTGACCATTTTAAAGCCGTCCAGATCGAGAAATAGTACCGCAATATTGCTCTGAGTCCGTCTGGCTCTGGCAATATCATGACTCAAACGATCATTAAATAGATTTCTGTTGGGCAGTTCGGTTAATGCATCATAGTGCGCGAGACGATAGAGATTCTCTCTGTTATCGGCTTCGCTACTAATATCGGTGAATATGCCGATGTAGTGAGACAGCTCTCCGTTACTATCGGTCTGCGCCGAGATGGTGAGGTATTCCGGATAGAGCTCCCCACTCTTTTTCCGATTCCAGATCTCCCCTTCCCAATAACCGACCGATTTAAGCTCTTGCCACATTTTCTCAAAAAAGTCCGAATCATGTCGGCCTGAGAAGAGGATGTTGGGAGTCTGCCCAATCACCTCTTTGTGACTGTAGCCGGTCAATTTTGAAAAAGCCCTGTTCACATTAAGAATTGTTGCATCCCCTGAGGTGATTAAAACGCCCTCTGCCGCATGCTCAAAGACATTACTCAGCAGCATGGAGATAATACTGATATCGGATTTAATCTCACGCTTCAGACTATAGATTACCGATTGCATCACCTCAGATAGTGCCACGAGACGATCATAGTCTTCCTGAATGACCAGCCCCCCATTTTCAACCACCATAAGAAGCTCTTGAGCCACCGAATGAAGCTCTTGATGGACTCTACCAATCGCCATAAAGCTGGCTAGTGATGTAATGGTTTGGTTGTTCTGACTCAGATACCAACGTCCAAATTGGCACCGTTCATGAGCATCATCACATGTATCTTCAACATTTGACTGAAGATTGAAGAAGA
>JAPHSO010000223.1 GCA_026193675.1 Gammaproteobacteria bacterium
GGAGTGACTGGTGCGCATGTTGACCATGAATCTCAACCAGCATCTCTCCAAGTTCGCGCACACTCTGGAGCGGTACCGGTTGTCCATTGATAAAGGCCCGTGAACGTCCATCACTGCCAACTGTGCGACGGACAATACACTCATCATCGCTATCGAGCTCATGCTCATCAAGCCAGGAGCGGATCACCGTTTGGGAGTCAATTTGATAACTGGCACTAATCTCGGCCCGCTTGGCGTTTGGAGCAACGACCTGGCTATCGGCCCGGTCACCGAGGGTGAGACCCAGGGCATCGAGCAGGATCGACTTACCGGCTCCGGTCTCACCACTGAGAACACTCATGCCACCATCAAAATCGAGGGTGAGCTGGTCGACAATGGCGTAGTTACGGATCTCTAGCGTTTTTAACATGGTGTTGTGACAGCTATCCCCAGCCCAGTTTGGCGCGCAGGATATGGAAATGGTTGTGATCTGCAGGGTGGATCATTCGTACCATATGGTTGTGTTTGCGAATGATCAGACCGTCATTGAGCTGCAGCTTTTTGTTGATCTGCCCATCACAACTGAGTTGTGCATCCCCTGTGCCCTTGATGACGATCTCAACGACAGAGTGGGCATCGATAACAATCGGGCGGTTACTCATGGTGTGAGGACAGATGGGTACCAACACCATGGCGTTGAGCTCGGCCTCCATCAGGGGACCGCCACCTGAGAGGGCGTAAGCTGTAGAGCCGGTGGGTGTGGAGATGATGAGTCCATCAGAGCGTAGAGTGTTGACCATCACGCCATCGATATAGACATCGATTTCAATCATTCGGGCAACATCACATTTGTGGATCACCACATCATTAAAGGCGATCGACTCATCGACTATCTCACCACCACGGATGACAGTCGAATGGAGCAGGAAGCGATCCTCTTCCAGGTACTCTCCAGCAAGAATACGGTCGAGCTTGACCTCAAACTCATCGGGTGAGATATCGGTTAAAAATCCAAGGCGTCCAAGATTGAGACCGAGTAGTGCCATGTCGCCATGGTGACAGAGGGTTCTGGCAGCACTTAAAAATGTTCCATCACCACCCAGCACAATGACCAGATCGCAGGTACCAAGAGCCTCTGAATCGGCGACCTGAAGCTCATGTCCATCCCAGACATTGGCCGTCTCCTCATCAATCATGATCTCAATATTTTTTGATTGGAGGTAGCGTACAAGCTGGCGCAGGGTGTCGCTCACCGTCGGGGCGGCGTACTTCCCGATGATTCCTATCTTATTGAAATGTAGTGCCATGTAACGCTCCGTAATTGAGTGACAAAAGTTACCATGAACCGTCGATTTGCGCCATGCTGATTCGCCTTTGCTATTGCAAAACCTGGCTCGCTTGACAGTGGGGGAGGGGCATGGATAATTCGCCCTCTGTCTTCTAGCTGGCACTCGCCAGTCAAGAGTGCTAAAACTGGATAAATTAAGTTCACAAAACTGAATGTCTGAAACAGAACTCAACGATCGCGCACGACTGCTTTTAGGGCAGCTGGTTACAAGCTACATCTCTGATGGGCAACCGGTGGGATCTCGCACGTTGTCTAAAATACCCGAAGTTGCACTATCTTCAGCAACGATTCGTAATGTGATGGCCGATCTTGAAGATCTTGGTTTGATTAAGGCGCCTCACACCTCTGCGGGGCGCATTCCGACTGTTCAGGGATATCGCTTCTTCGTTGACCAGCTCCTTAAGGTTAAAACGCTCTCTGCAAGAGAGCTCAAAATGATTCAGGGGAAAATAGCGAGCCACTCCAGTGCTGAGGCTATTCTGGAGACGGCCTCGTCCCAGCTTTCTGATATCACCTCAATGGCCGGTGTGGTGATGATCCCCAAGAGGGAGCTTACGGCGCTACGCCAAATTGAGTTTCTGCCTCTTTCCGGAAACCAGATTTTGGTCATTTTAGTGACGATTGATGGCACGGTTCAAAATAGGGTGATAACTCCAGGTACCGCATTCAAGGCCTCTGAGTTGGAACAGGCTGCCAACTATCTGAATCACCATTATGCCGGCAAGGAGCTTTCTGAAATTCGTAGCCATATCCTGTCGAGTATGGAAGAGACTCGCAAATCGATGGATCAGATGATGAGCGCTGCCATCGATATGGCTCGCCAGGTGATCGATAGTAGCTATCAATCCGAACAGAATATGTTAATTGCAGGTCAGACCAACCTGATGGGCTACAGTGAGATGGGTAATCTCGATAAGTTACGCCAGCTATTTGATGCATTTAACCAGAAGCAGGGGATTTTGCAGCTCTTCGACCGTTCACTACAGGCACAGGGTGTGCAGATATTTATCGGTGAGGAGTCGGGGTATGAGGTGCTGGATGAGTGCAGTATCGTCACATCGCCCTATGAGGTAGATGGTGAGCAGATGGGGGTCATTGGCGTTATCGGTCCAACCCGCATGTCTTATGAAAGGGTTATCCCCATTGTTGATGTGACGGCACAAGTTATCGCTTCGGCATTGAACCAGCACAGATAGTACCCATATAAGTTGCCAGTTAATTGATAAAGTCGGCATCGGGTCGATCTTTAGCAGATTTTAATGAGTTTAATAGCTAGGAATTTTGATAAATGAGTGACGAGAAAAGTCAGGTTGTCGAAGAAGAGGTGGACCAAACTGAGGTAGACGCTGTTGAAGATGCCCCTGTTGAGGGTGAGCAGACGCCAGAAGATCTACAGCTTCTATTAGAAGATGCACGAAACAAGGCTGATGAGCACTGGGATCAGGTGGTACGTCTGCAGGCTGAATTGGAGAATGTACGACGCCGTGCAACCAAAGATGTTGAGAGCGCTCACAAATTTGGCCTGGAGAAGTTTGTTAACGAGCTACTACCAGTTATCGATAGCCTGGAGATGGGACTCGAAGCGAGTAAATCTGCTGGTGATGATGTACTGCACAAGCTGCAGGAGGGGACTGAGATGACCCTCAATATGTTCTCAGGAGCCATGAACAAGTTTAACGTGCAGTCGGTTGGCAAAATTGGCGACAAATTTAATCCTGAATTTCACCAGGCGATAACCGTGCAGGAGTCGAATGAGCACGAGCCAGATAGTGTCATGCTGGTGATGCAGAAGGGATATGTGATGAATGACCGCCTGATTCGCCCAGCGATGGTGATGGTAAGCAAGGCTCCGGCCGGCAAGCCAGATTCCCCTTCGATTGATGTTCAAGCGTAGGTCATTTATATCGCTGAAAATTAATCGTGTTGAATAGTTACATTCAAGGCTTGAATTCAAAAAATCAAACCCTTATTTATCGTGTAGTCATTAACAAATCTGTTGTCTGACAGTTATTTACGGGATTTTGTCCCGGAAACTGAATAGGCGACAAAGTGAGAAATTTAGCCCTCTAATGAAAAAAGATGAGGGCCTTAACATCTGGAGTAAAAAGATGGGAAAAATTATCGGAATTGATTTAGGTACAACTAACTCATGTGTCTCTGTAATGGATGGTGGTGTTCCACGAGTCATAGAGAATAGTGAGGGTGATCGTACTACCCCCTCAATCGTCGCCTATAGCAAAGATGATGATGAGATCCTGGTTGGCCAGTCGGCGAAACGTCAGGCTGTTACCAATCCTGAGAATACGCTCTTTGCGGTTAAGCGTCTGATTGGACGTCGTTTTGATGAAGATGCGGTTCAAAAAGATATTCAACTGGTTCCTTACAAGATTGTAAAAGCCGACAATGGAGATGCGTGGGTTGAGGCCAAGGGCAATAAAATGGCACCACCAGAGGTTTCGGCCAAGGTACTTCAAAAGATGAAGGCGACTGCTGAAGAGTTTCTTGGTGAAAAGGTGACCGAAGCGGTTATCACCGTACCAGCCTACTTCAACGATTCACAGCGTCAAGCAACCAAAGATGCGGGCAAGATTGCCGGTCTTGATGTGAAACGTATTATTAACGAGCCAACCGCTGCGGCACTCGCTTTTGGTATGGACAAGCAACAGGGTGACAAGACCATTGTTGTTTACGACCTTGGTGGCGGTACCTTTGACGTATCGATCATTGAGATCTCTGAGATTGATGGTGAGCATCAGTTTGAAGTGCTTTCGACCAACGGTGATACCTTCCTTGGTGGTGAAGATTTCGACATGCGTCTCATCGAGTATCTTGCAGATGAGTTTAAGAAGGAGCAGGGCTTTGACCTGCACAATGATCCGATTGCCCTGCAGCGTCTTAAAGAGGCGGCAGAGAAGGCGAAGGTTGAGCTCTCATCT
The DNA here is from genome assembly GCA_026193675.1 of Gammaproteobacteria bacterium. Classification (GTDB taxonomy): domain Bacteria; phylum Pseudomonadota; class Gammaproteobacteria; order Thiohalomonadales; family Thiohalomonadaceae; genus JAOTST01. The sequence goes on from JAPHSO010000223.1 coordinate 4,264, forward strand.
AGCCAGCAGACCGATATCAATATTCCATATATCACTGCCGATGCGTCAGGTCCTAAGCACCTTAATGTGAAGATGACCCGTTCCAAGCTGGAGTCACTGGTTGATGAGTTGATTCAGCGTACCATCGAGCCTTGTAAGCTGGCTCTTAAAGATGCGGGCGTATCTGCGAGTGAGATTGATGATGTCATTCTTGTGGGTGGTCAGTCGCGTATGCCAAAGGTTCAGGAGGCGGTTAAAAACTTCTTCGGAAAGGACC
>JAPHSO010000286.1 GCA_026193675.1 Gammaproteobacteria bacterium
ATGGTGGTGGTGACCAGTCACTTTATCTGCAGGTGACTCGCGGTATCGCTCCTCGTGATCACCGATTCCCCGATGCCATTAATCCAACAATCTTTGCCATGAGCAATCCTCTGGCAGAGGTTGACCTCAGCACACAGCAGGGAATTAGTGCCGTCCTCCTTGAGGATAATCGCTGGCTGCGCTGCAATATCAAATCGATCTCCCTACTGCCCAATATTCTGCTCAAACAACAGGCCTACGATGCTGATGGCGGTGAGGCGTTGCTAATGCGGGATGGTTTTGTCACTGAAGGGGCCGCCAGTAACATCATCATCGTTAAAGGGGATAGCCTCATCACCCCACCGCAGTCCAACCATCTGCTACCGGGCATCACGCGAGACCTTGTTATTGAGCTGTGCCGTACCCACAATGTTCCCCATGAGCTACGCCCCATCACCAGAGAGGAGCTATTTGCTGCTGATGAGGTGTGGGTGACCAGTTCTACCAAAGAGATCGTGCCGATTATCACTATCGATGATCGACCTGTCGGGGATGGTAGTATTGGAGATGTCTGGCGCAAAATGACCAGAATCTATCGTGAATACAAGCAGGCATTTAGAGAGGGTAAGGTCGAGTGAGCGCAACTTTTCATGATCTAAACGGTGAGGTTGATGAGGCGGTTTTCAACTTTCCGTGTGACTTTCCCATCAAAGCGATGGGCAAACATACCGAACATTTTGAGGGCACGGTTGTCAGTATTGTGCGCAAGCACTGTCCCGATATTGGTGAAAACTCGGTTATGTCGCGCCCCAGTAAGGGAGGCAAGTTTATCTCCGTCACTGTGACCGTACGTGCCACCAGCAAGTCTCAACTAGACAACCTCTACCTGGAGCTAACGGCACTCGAAGAGGTCCTCTGGGCCCTCTGAGCGCAGTCATCGAACCCCCACCTGCAATAAAATAGCATCACCGTCGCCAGTGTCACCTTCGACAACTTCCAGGCAGTTAAAGATTCGCCGACTCGGTAACGATATCCCCTACCAACCGACCTACCGCGCAATGCAGCAGTTCACTGCAGCTAGAGACGAGACAACCATCGACGAAATCTGGCTGTTGCAACATCCGCCCACCTATACTCAGGGTATCAACAGCCAACCGGAACATCTGCTCAATCCAGAGCATATTCCTGTTATCGATATTGATCGAGGCGGGCAGGTCACCTACCACGGACCAGGACAATGGGTGCTCTATCTACTGCTCGATATGCGACGTCTCGGATTTGGTGTACGTGAGCTGGTGAGCAGAATAGAGCAGAGTGTAATCGCTCTGCTTAAGCAGTTTGATATCGATTCAGAGGCGTTGAGTGATGCGCCTGGTGTCTATGTCGAAGGGGCCAAGATAGCCGCATTGGGACTGAAGATTAAACGCGGTTTCTGCTATCACGGCCTGAGCCTCAATGTGGCGATGGATCTCACGCCATTTGAGGGAATCAATCCATGTGGATACCGAGGACTTAGGGTGACGGACATGGCGCAACTTGGTATCACACAAAATCATCGGGAAATTGCCGAGCTGCTGATTAAGCTGCTTGCTCAAGAGTTGGGCTATACAGCGGTTATGGATGGTGAGAACAGACTACCGTTATTCGATTCGGAGTCGTCACCTAGTTACTGCTCACCCTCATAAAGCACCTGCCACTGACCACTATTCTGAGTGAGATAGAGCCGCTTACGGCTCACACTCTGATAGTTGTTAGACTCATAGCTCTGCTCAAAATTGGCTACAACCATTTCACTGCCACCTGCAGCAGACTTAGGATAGGCAAAAAGTGATAACTCACTAACCTTTACACGCTGATATTTCTTGGATGTTGCGATTCGACGCTTGCGCTTCTGCCAGCTAGAAAGATTTTCCTGTTTGCTCCAGAAATCATCCGCATAGTGAGACAGATAGCGATCAACATCACCACTCTCCCAGTCGCTACGCCAGTGCTCAATGGCTGTCATGATGCCATCATGCAGACCGCTCCACTGCTGCTCATCCATCCACTCAATCTTCTCGGTGACGATAACCGGGGTCTTACCGGGTTGCAGATAATCATCAACCTTGGAGAGGTCTATATTGGGAAGTACCACACACCCTTCACTATCGAGTGGGGGACGACTGTAGAATTGACGTTCAGTCCCATGCAACCAGATACCATATCCGGTCTTTCCGAGACGGCGGTCTAATTCATTTGGGTAGTTCATCGGAAACGCACCGACACCATAAAGCTCAGGCAGTTTCTCATCAGGGATATAACGGGTAATAAAATAGACACCTTCTGGTGTTTTGAGATCACCACTAATCTGCTTATTTCCCTCCAGCTTACCGGTACTCACATAGAAGTTGCGTATCAGTGTGGGTCTTGAACTATGTTCATCCCAGCGGTAGAGGTAGAGTCGGTGAGAGCTCTTATCAACCAAAATAGCATTGCCCACTGATGAATCGAGGTGGAGTAATGCCCTGGGTAAACGTCCGCCTGGCAGTGATTCGATAAAGGCTTTAAGACGGGCATCAGCCTCATTTCTGAGTTTATTTAAACTATCCTCATCAGTGAGCTGCATCAGCTGTGGTGATGCACCCACATTGGCAATCGGTTTCAGTCGAGCCTGATAGAGATCTCCCAATATGAGGTGGGCCAGATGAAAATTGGGGGCACGCTGGGCCAACTGCTCCAGCTCAGCTATAGCGCTATTCAGGTCACCTGTTTTAAATCTGACCAGACCATGGAGCAGTGCCGCCTCATAATCATCGGGATCCTGCTGTAACCGACTCTCAAGAGAGGCAAGCACTTCACTTTGATTAAATGACTGTTGGGATTGAACCGGGGCTTTAGTTATCTCCGAGGCAATCCTGGGGGTAATGGATGAGGGATTGGTCGCCGATGTCGCCGCAATTGAGACCGGCAGCAGAATCAGCAAAAAAAGGCGCCTAATGACGATCTTCATCAACTCAACACCTTAAGGGTCAGCTCTCGAACAATTCGCCAGCGACCCTCAATCAATTTCAAGACCACCCTCTTTTTAGAACGGTCACTATAACGATCGGAACGATAATTCATAATGAAGTCGGCCTGAACTCTCTCTGTCGATAAGATATCGATATTAATCTTTTCAATCGAAATGTCTATTTTCTCTGCTCGCCTAATCCGTTCACTGCGCCCCTTCACCCACGCCTCTCGACTATTGTAGCCACGTGATTTGAAGTTTGGCGAGTAGCTGTTGATATAGCCAGAGAGATCTTTATTCTGCCAATGTTCTATCCATTGTCGCAATGCCGACTCAGCTTGAGGGTCATCAGCGGATCTGTCATCTGAGGGTTGAGCCACCACCTCTTGCTCAACCATTACGACCGGCTCGCTGACCATTTCAGCTTCCACAACTTGTGACTGCATCGGCTCGACAGCAGCAATAACAACCGGTGGCTGGCGTTCAGGTGGAGAAAAGTCTCTCAGCTCAACTAAAGGGCTCAACACAGGAGAGTGCTGCTTATCGATTCTTAACGCCTTGGCATAGGATCGGCGGGCCATCGTCTCAAAGACAACCGTCAGATTATTGTAGAGCATCGCATAGTTCTCTCTACTTCTCAGGCCTTGTTCTAGCGCCTGCTGGGCCTCAAGTAACTTGCCCTCTTCGACCAACAACATCGCCAGATTATTATAAAACTCAGGGTACTGAGGCTCATCCTTAATAAGCTGCTCAAATGCGACAATTGCCTTAGCATTTTGACCCTCACCCGCCAGAGCTGTCGCGCGGAAGAAGCGAATATCGAGGTTCTGCTGCTGTTCAGATGGCAACGTGGAGATCAGTTCCAACGCCTTAGTGTACGCCCCAGTAGTGAGCATAGTACGTAGCTCTGCACCTTCAACACCATGAGCCACGTTGACCATCGAGATCCCCCCAACAGCAACGATGCTGAAGAGCACCACAGGCCTTAAAACCGATTTAATTGTATGGACTATCTTTTCGAACACGCAAATCTTCCTATTTGATCCCTATCCATTATATAGGTACTCTCACAAATCGACACCCATCTATATCCAACATCGGCACTATCTGGCAAAAGGAGTCGTCATGTCTCACAGTGATCAACTGCTTGAAAAGCTTGAGAAGCTTACCGAAATAGGTATTGCGCTATCATCAGAGCGGAATACTCAAAAGCTGCTTGAGCTGATTTTGTTGGGAGCTAAAGAGATCACCCACGCCGATGGCGGTACCCTCTATTCTGTTCAAGAGGACTGTACGATCAAGATGGAGATCATCCGTACCGACTCACTAAATTATGCCATGGGAGGCACCACTGGGAATGAGATCCCCTTCCCACCGATCCCACTATATGACGAGGATAACCAGCCCAATCTACACATGGTGGTTACCAATGCAGTGCTTCTTGATGCAACAATCAATATTCCCGACGCCTATCATGCAGAGGGATTTGACTTCTCAGGTACCGAAGCGTTTGATGAGCGAACCGGTTATCACTCACAATCTTTTCTAACGGTTCCTCTGAAAAATCACCAAAATGACATTATTGGTGTGCTGCAGCTTCTTAACGCCACCAATATTGAGACAGGTAAAGTGATTCCCTTCTCGAAAGAGGCCCAGAGACTGACCGAATCACTCGCCTCTCAGGCGGCCATCGCTCTAACCAATCGACGTCTTATTGATGACCTGAAAACTCTGCTCGAATCACTAATCCAGTTGATCGCAACGGCAATTGATGAGAAATCACCCTACACCGGCGGCCACTGTGAGCGTGTACCGGTACTGACCATGCTGTTAGCTGAGGCGGCGAATGACCATGATTCAGGCAGCCTGAAGGATTTTACCCTTGATGACGATGACCGCTATGAACTCAATATGGCGGCATGGCTCCATGATTGCGGCAAAATTACGACCCCTGAGGCTGTAGTTGATAAGGCGACAAAACTTCAAACTATATTTGACCGAATTCAACTTATTGAGGCTCGGTTTGAGATCCTCAAACGTGATGCACAAATTGCCGC
>JAPHSO010000158.1 GCA_026193675.1 Gammaproteobacteria bacterium
ATATGTAGCTTAACCAGTGCAATGGTTGCGAGGCGATTATGGGGGAACATTTTGAGAATGGCGTTATAGCTCAGATGGGCATCATTCCACCTCTTCATTGCGATATAGATATCGGCTTCAGTGAGCAGAAAAGAGAGGATATTCGGGTTCTCCTGCTGTAACAGCTTAATGCCCTTTAGAGCTTCGATGTATTGTCCGCCTTCAAGCAATGCTAGTACCAGGGTGTATCGTGATTTGAGATCTTGTTGCCCAACAAGATCCCTGATAAGCAACGCTCTATTTTTGTGCTCCGACAGTGTAAGTCGCGCCTGTGTGGTCAGAAAATCGATACTGGTTTTATCTGGGGCCGTGACTAACTGTCTAGCTCTATCCAGGGCCTCTGAAATTCTTTCCGTCGTGACAGGATGGGTCTGTAAAAACTCTGGATAAGCTGAATTGAAACGACTTCTCTCCTGTATCAATGAGAAAAAGCGTGCCATAGCTTCTGGGTCAAAGTTGGCGGTGGCTAGTCTTTCAATACCTAAACGGTCAGCCTCACGCTCATGGATTCGGGTAAAACTTAATTGTTGTTGCTGTTGGCCTGCCATCGCTGATGCAACCGCTGCTTCAGCGAGTTCAGGTGCATCACTTCCCAAAAGAATTGCAGCCAGCAGCGCAACGGTTACAGGAACGCCCATGCGACTGTTTTTTTCCATGGCACGACGAAGATGATCCTGAGTAATGTGGGCGATTTCATGGGCAATTACCGATGCAAGCTCACTTTCACTCTTAGCCGCTCGAATTAGACCGCTGTAGATGCCGATATAGCCTCCAAACATCGCAAAGGCATTAATTTGAGGGTTATCAACAACGAAAAATGTAAATGAGTGGGGGGCATAGGGTGCTGCAGCGAGCAGGCGTTGCCCAAGATTATTGATGTAACGATTAACGATAGGATCGCTATTGAGCTGTCCGCTCTCCTTTAATTGAAGATATAGTGATTCTCCAAGTCGGTTCTGCTGTTCAGTTGAAAGAACTGTAGAGGTTGAGCTGTTAAGGTCTGGAAGTGCGGGCGCTGAATGTGAATAGGGGCTGATGAGTAACAGCGACAAAATAAGATGGCGAGCAAGCAAGGCGGTTCCTGATATTGAGATATTGATGAGACACATCAATGTGACATGTTACACGATTAATAGTTCACTGTTGCCGGGTTGCAAACAGGAGTGATTAACACATAGAATATTAGCAGATTCTAATAATTGCTTAGGGGAATATACTCAATGATGAGTTCCATTAACGAAATTGACGTACATGAACTACATAACATGATTTCAAGTGATGATGTCCTGCTTGTTGATGTGCGAAGCCATGCAGAGGTAACTCAGGGTGCAATTCCTGGGGCATCACACCTCCCTCTTCACCTGTTACCACTTCAGTTGGATCAGCTCCCTCGAGATAAAAAAGTTGTTTTCTATTGCAGGACTGGTGCCCGTTCAGCGCAGGCATGTCTCTATGCCGCCAATCAGGGAAGTGACAATGTCATTAATCTGAGAGGGGGAATTGTCGCCTGGGTACGTGAGGGTCGCGAGGTCGCCTGATAAAGATTGTCTTTCAGCGCTATCATTGAAAAAATGGACAGCTTAAGTTGAGTGTTTGGTGTGAGTGATCTAAACTTGGCTGCTTAGAATTTCACTTGCTTTCAATTACAACATCGCATATAAGATATTTCTAACATTGATTCTGAGGGGTTGAGTCAAATTGACCCCCATCCGTTTGTAAATATAAGACTCTTAGATAAGGAGAGATAAACATGGCAAATTTTGACCAAGAACTCGACGCTTCAGGACTCAACTGTCCTCTTCCAATTTTGCGTGCCAAAAAAGCAATTACAAGTCTCTCTGCAGGACAGGTTCTGCGTATCGTTGCGACAGACCCGGGTTCAGTTAAAGATTTCGAAGCTTTCTGTAAGCAGACCGGAAACGAGCTACTTGAGTCAGGTGAAGAGGGCGGTAAGTTCGTCTTCTCTATCAAGAAATCTTAAAACCGACCTACCATCCTATAATAACTACGGAGGACTCTGATGTCTGATCAGAAAAAACTGGCGATTATCGCCACGAAAGGGACTTTGGATTGGGCGTACCCGCCATTTATCCTGGGTTCTACTGCCGCTGCACTTGGTTATGATGTTGAGATTTTCTTCACTTTTTACGGCCTACAGTGCCTGAAAAAGAATCTGAAGCTTCAAGTGACCTCTCTTGGAAATCCTGGTATGCCAATGCCAATGCCAATGCCTGTTCTACTTCAGGCACTTCCTGGTATGCAGGCGATGATGACTACCATGATGAAAGCCAAGATGAAGTCTAAAGGTGTTGCATCTGTGGAAGAGCTCCGTGAGCTCTGCCAGGAAGCAGAAGTTAGATTTATTGCTTGCCAGATGACCGTTGACCTGTTCGATATGAATCCTAACGATTTTATCGATGGCGTTGAGTTCGGTGGTGCTGCAATGTTCTTCGAGTTTGCAGGGGAAGCTGATATCACTCTCTATATCTAATGTAGATTGCTGGTTTCGTGAAAAGGGTCCTTCGGGACCCTTTTTTTTTAATAATTTTTAGGTTGAGTAGACATCTGACTAAAGTATCAGCAAAAGGTAATATTCTTATAATTTACTGGGGTATTGACCTGAAGCCAATGAGTCCTTAATGTTGCGCACGGTTTAATGAAAATTGATAAATAATAAAGGGGAGAAGTCTGGATGAAGCTGTTTCAAAAAGCATTGGTTGCTTTAACACTATTCGCATTCATGTTTGCAGCTGAGGCTGCAAGCGAGAAGTATATGCCATTTGTTCTTGCATACACTGCAACAGGTGATGTTGAGAAAGTAAAAAAAGAGGTTCACAAAAAACTTGTCGATGCCAAGTTTGAGGTAGTCGGTTCATATTCACCTTATGCGGGAGCATCAGTTTTCATCATCACCAACGATGCTCTGAAATCGAATGCCGCAAAGTCTGAATTTGGTGGTTACGGTGCTGTTCAGCGTGTCTCGGTCACTAAGGTGGGTAGCGATATTCAGGTGAGTTACACCAATCCTACCTATATGTCTCATGCCTATCGCATGAAGGGTGATCTTAAAGATGTGACCAAGACACTTGAAAAAACATTAGGTAATAAAGAGGCATTTGGTGCAAGCAAGCCGCTACGTACTCGTAAGCTGCGCAAATATCACTACATGTTCGGTATGGAGTATTTTGATGATACCGATGCTCACCAGATTGCAGAGCACAGCAGCCATGAAGCGGCCGTTAAGGCTGTAGAGGGCAACCTTGCTAAGAAGCTGGGTGGTGTATCAAAGGTTTATCGTGTTGATATTCCTGGAAAGGATGAGGTGGTAATCGGTGTTGATCTGGATCAGACTCCAGGCGGCGATAAGTACATGAGTGATGACTACATCATGGGGGTTATCGACTTTAAAGAGGTTAAGTCGACAGCACACCTTCCAGTTGAGATCCTGATCTCTGGTGATAAGGTCTATTCACTCTACTACCGTTTCCGTATTGCGATGAACTTCCCCAATCTTTCAATGATGGGTGAGAACAGCTTTATGAATATCGTAGAGTCTCCTGAAGCGGCTAAAACTGCCTTAATTGCAGTTGCAGGTGGAGAAGCGGTGAAGGGATACTGGGACTAGTCTGTAATTTAGACCCAGATAGAAAAGACCCCGAAAGGGGTCTTTTTTTTGCCTGAAAAATGTTGCCAGATCGGTTAATCTATCGCGCTTCGTGATGAGGTTTGGCGACCTCAGTAGTTAATACCCATAACAGCCCATTTTTGATAGAGGTGTTTTAATGTTTAGTAAGGCCCAAAAAATTAGCAATTTTGACTCAGATCTGTGGGCTGCTATGCAGCAAGAGGAGAGCCGTCAGGAGGATCACATTGAGTTGATCGCCTCTGAAAACTACACCAGCCCCATGGTGATGGAGGCTCAGGGATCGGTGCTCACCAATAAATATGCCGAAGGTTATCCCGGAAAGCGCTATTACGGTGGTTGTGAGTATGTTGATACAGCAGAAACACTGGCGATTGATCGTGTTAAAGCGCTGTTTGGTGCGGATTACGCCAACGTGCAGCCACATTCTGGTTCTCAGGCCAATGCAGCGGTCTATATGGCTCTGCTTCAGCCCGGTGACAGCGTTCTTGGTATGTCATTGGCCGATGGTGGCCACCTGACTCATGGCTCCCATGTAAGCTTTTCAGGCAAGATCTACGATGCTCACCAGTATGGACTTGATCCCGAAACCGGCGAGATTGATTATGAGCAGGTTGAGCAGATGGCTAAAGAGCATCAGCCCAAGATGATTGTGGCCGGTTTCTCGGCCTACTCTCGAGTGGTTGATTGGCAACGTTTTCGTGATATTGCCGACAGTGTTGGCGCCTATCTGATGGTCGATATGGCCCACGTTGCCGGTCTGGTAGCGGCAGGTATCTATCCCAATCCAGTGCAGATTGCTGACGTCACTACATCAACCACGCACAAAACTCTGCGTGGTCCTCGTGGTGGAATCATTCTGGCAAAGAGCAATCCTGAGATCGAGAAGAGGCTTAACTCTGCTATTTTCCCCGGTATCCAGGGCGGACCTCTGATGCATGTCATTGCAGCTAAAGCGGTCGCCTTTAAAGAGGCGATGCAGGATGACTATAAGGCCTACCAACAGCAGGTTGTTAAAAATGCCCAGGCGATGGCCAAGGTGTTCATTGATCGTGGTTATGACGTGATATCTGGTGGTACAGACAACCACCTGTTCCTGGTGAGCTTCATTAAACAGGAGCTGACCGGTAAAGAGGTGGATGCATGGTTGGGTGCGGCGCACATCACCGTGAACAAGAATGCTGTACCGAATGACCCTCAGTCACCCTTTGTCACCTCAGGAATTCGGGTGGGCACGCCTGCGATTACAACTCGTGGATTTAATGAAGAGGACTCTACAAATCTGGCGAGCTGGATCTGCGACATCATCGATGCCAAGGGCAGTGATGAGGTTGTTGCTGCGGTTAAAGCAAAGGCGACAGACATCTGTCAGCGTCTACCTGTCTATAGTGCAGAACGTTCACCGGTAGAGATGTAATCTAATTCCACCCCTGGTGGGTGGAAGTGAGTAACCATGCGTTGTCCATTCTGTAGCCAGCCCGATACCAAAGTGATCGATTCACGACTCGCCAATGATGGTGATTCGGTACGTCGTCGCCGGGAGTGCATCACCTGTGGTGAGCGCTTTACCACCTTTGAATCGGCCGAGCTGGTGATGCCGCGGATCGTCAAGAGTGATGGTACTCGGGTGCCATTTGATGATGACAAACTCCAATCTGGAATCATGCGTGCACTGGAGAAACGTCCAGTGGAGATGGAGCAGGTTGAGGCCTCGCTCAATCGCATTAAGCATAAATTACGGGCCACCGGTGATCGAGAGGTGAAGTCGCGCCAACTCGGAGAGTGGGTGATGGATGAGCTGCGTGAACTGGATGAGGTCGCCTATGTTCGCTTTGCCTCGGTCTATCGCAGTTTCCAGGATGTGAGCGCCTTCCAGGAGGAGATCAAACGTCTGCAAGAGTCTCCCGACGAACAGAATTCAGCCAAAAAGAGAGAGAGTTAGTAGTGAGTAGCGTAGATATGATTGACCGGGCCTATATGGCGCGGGCTCTTCAATTGGCTGAGAGAGGACTGTTTACGACGCATCCCAATCCAAGGGTGGGTTGTGTCATTGTTAAGGAGGGGCAAATTGTCGGCGAAGGGTGGCATCAAAAGGCCGGTGCGCCTCACGCGGAGATCAATGCGCTGAACCTGGCGGGCGATAAAGCACAGGGCGCCACCGCCTATGTCACGCTTGAGCCCTGTTCCCATCATGGTAAAACCCCTCCCTGTGCAGACGCACTCATTAAAGCGGGAATTTCACGAGTGGTTGTCGCGATGGAGGATCCCAATCCTCAGGTTGCCGGTTCCGGTATTGCCAAACTACAAGAGGCGAATATTGAGGTGACTGTCGGGCTACTTGAGTCAGAGGCGCGTGAGCTCAATCCCGGTTTCATACTTCGTATGAGTGTGGGGCGCCCGTTTGTTCGCTGCAAAATGGCGATGAGTCTTGATGGGCGCACCGCGATGGCCAGTGGTGAGAGTCAGTGGATCACCGGTGGTGATGCGCGTGATGATGGACAGAGGCTACGGGCCCGTAGTTCGGCAATCATGACCGGGGTGGGCACCGTGTTGGCCGATGACCCGCAGATGACGGTTCGACTAGAAGGTGAGACTGTAGAGACCCCGCTACGAATTGTGCTCGATCCCCATCTGAGTACGCCAATATCTGCAAAAATTCTACAGGGTGATGCTGCGACTCTCATCGTTACCGCGGTAGATGAGCCGGGGATTCAGCAGCAATTTGAAGAGGCGGGAATAGAGGTGATCTCAGTGCCTGGACGCAATGAGACGATTGATCTGGCCGCTCTGATGCTGATTCTTGCTGAACGTGAGATTAACGAAATTCACCTTGAAGCCGGCGCAACTCTGAGTGGTGCGATGCTCCATGAAGGGCTTATCGATGAGCTCAATATCTATATGGCCTCTAAACTGATGGGGAGTAATGCCCGTGCCCTGTTTAATACGCCAGGGCTCGATATTCTGGCAGATGCCGTTGAGCTCGATATTATCGATATCCGCCCCGTAGGTGTTGACTGGCGTATTCGAGCCAGAGTTGTTAGCGAATAGATGTTTACCGGAATCATCGAATCGGTTGGTGAAATCGCAGAGATTCAGGCTGCAGGCGCCGATTATCGCCTTAATATTGCAACCGGCAGGCTCGATCTGGCTGATCTTAAATTGGGTGACAGCGTTGCCGTTAATGGGATCTGCCTGACGGTCACGCAGCTGACTGGGAGAGGATTCTGGGCCGATGTTTCGGCGGAGACGGTCGCCTGTTCCACCTTCGCAAATCTGAAAGGTGGTGACCGGGTCAATCTGGAGAAGGCGTTGACCCCCACCTCTCGTCTTGGTGGACACCTGGTGAGTGGTCATGTCGATGGGGTTGGCGAAGTGGTCTCAAAAGAGGCCGTTGGTGGTTCGATCAAGTTGACCATCAAGGCGCCGGAAGGGCTTGCTCGCTATATTGCAGAGAAGGGTTCGATCACCATCAGCGGAATCAGTCTGACTGTTAACCGAGTTGAAGGTGTGCAGTTTGAGCTCAATATTGTTCCCCATACCCAGGGGGAGACAACGCTGACCGATTTCAAGCCGGGAACAGCCGTCAATATTGAGGTTGATCAGATTGCCCGTTACCTTGAGCGACTGTTCCAGGGTGATACTGGCATTGCGGCCAAACCGGGGATTACCGAGAGTTTTCTCGCCCAACATGGGTTTAAATAGAATATCTAATATTCACACCACAGCTGAGCTCGAAACGGGTACAATGCACGGTTCGACGGTTCAGACCGATAGATAACAACGACGCGTAAGAGATATGCAGCTAAATACAATCGAAGAGATTATTGACGATATTCGTCAAGGACGGATGGTCATCCTGATGGATGATGAAGATCGCGAGAATGAGGGTGATCTCATTATGGCCTCATCCATGATACGTCCGGATGATATCAACTTTATGGCCCGTTACGGCCGTGGTCTTATATGTCTGACCCTGACCCAGGAGCGTTGTCAGCAGCTCAACCTGCCACTGATGGTGGGGGTAGGTGACAATAGTGATATTCATGGCACCAATTTTACCCTCTCAATTGAAGCTGCAGAGGGTGTCACCACCGGTATCTCAGCCTACGACCGTGCAATGACCGTACGTGCTGCTGTTGCACCCAATGCGGCTCCAAAGGATATCGTGCAGCCGGGCCATATCTTCCCACTGATGGCTAAGCGGGGTGGTGTACTTAATCGAGCGGGCCATACCGAAGCCGGTTGTGATCTGGCCCGTATCGCGGGTTTGGAGCCATCGTCGGTTATTGTTGAGATCCTCAATGAAGATGGATCAATGGCGCGTCGCCCAGACCTGGAAAAGTTTGCCGAAGAGCATAGTCTGAAGATCGGTACCGTTGCCGATTTGATCGAGTATCGTCTGCAGAATGAGCCAACGGTTGAACGTGTTTCTGAGTGTGAAATGCCGACCGAACACGGTGATTTCCGTCTATTTGCCTATCGGGATCTGCTGAATCATCAGGCCCACTTTGCATTGGTGAAAGGGGATGTGAGTGATGGTGAGCCGGTGATGGTTCGTGTTCATCTACAGCAAACCCTTTGTGATATTTTTGGAAACCGTCGATCCGACTGTGGTTGGCCGTTGACCGATGTGATGCAGAAAATTGAGAAAGAGGGGCGCGGTATTGTCGTTATTCTGCATCAGAGTGAGGATAGCGAAGCGCTTATCGAACAGGTTAAACGCTATGAATCGCTCGACAAGAATGAGGAGCAGCTTCAAAAGGAGCATAAAGATGACCTCCACACCTACGGTATCGGCGCGCAGATTCTGCTCGACCAGGGGGTGAAACATATGAAGGTGATGAGTGCGCCAGTTAAGCTGCACGCATTGTCAGGTTTTGGGCTCGATGTAGTCGAATACGTTAATTAATTATTGGGGGAAAATTAGATGTCTAATATCAAAACTATCGAAGGTGGAATGGTTCTAGACGGCAGCCGTTTTGGAATTGTCGTTGGTCGCTGGAACAGCTTTGTTGTTGAGCACCTGCTAGAAGGGGCTATCGATACCCTCAAGCGTCATGGTGCCAAGGATGAAGAGATTGAAATTATCCGCGTTCCTGGTGCTTTTGAGATTCCACTAACCGCCAAAAAGCTTGCTGAAGGTGGTAAGTATGATGCCATTGTTGCTCTGGGTGCAGTGATTCGTGGCGGTACGCCCCACTTTGAGTTTGTCGCCGGCGAGTGCACCAAGGGACTATCGAATGTCCAGATGGAGTTTGGAATTCCGGTCGCCTTTGGCGTGTTGACGGTTGATACCATCGAGCAGGCGATTGAGCGTGCCGGCACCAAGGCGGGTAATAAAGGTGAAGAGGCAACTCTCGCCATTATCGAGATGGTTAACCTGCTTAAAAAGATCTAACTACATTTAATGTCAAAACCAAACGCTAAACACCTCGCCCGTAGCTGTGCCCTGCAAGGGCTTTATCAGTGGCAACTTAGCGGAAACGATCTGAATGATATCGATCAGTCGTTTGCCGAACTGGTTGCCGGTGAGCAGGAGATGGCAAAGGTCAATCGACCCCTGTTTGATGAGCTTCTCCATCAGATCCCTGCACGGGTGATAGAGCTTGATGAGGCATATGAGCCATTTCTTGATCGCGAAGCGGATCAACTCGATCCCATTGAGCTGGTGATCCTGAGAATCGGCGCCTATGAGCTGCTGTTTAAGCCAGAGCTGCCCTATCGGGTCGCAATCAATGAAGGTGTTGAGCTGGCCAAAGAGTTTGGGGCAGAGCAGAGTCATCGTTACATCAACGGTATTCTGGACAAGTTGGCGCAGAAGGTTCGAGCGATTGAAGTGGCTGCTAACAAAAAGCAGAGAGCTTCAAAGGGGTGAGCTTGCAGGCCCTCTAATTTACGGGAGAAGTTGATGCCACTTTCTGAGTTCTCCATTATTGACCGTTTCTTCAGACGGCAGTCCACCCCAAAAACCCTTTTATCAATTGGCGATGATGCCGCACTGATTGAACCTCCAGTAGGTGAAGTCTTGGCGATATCGGTCGATACGTTGGTGGTCGGTCGTCACTTTCCTGAGCAGACAACCCCGGCAGATATTGGTTACAAGTCCCTTGCGGTTAATTTAAGTGACATGGCTGCTATGGGAGCAGAGCCTCGTTGGGCAACGCTCTCTCTGGCGCTACCAGAGGTTGATGAAGCATTTCTGCAACCATTCTCAGATACGCTAATAGCCTTGGCCGAGCAGCATGGCGTTGAGCTGGTGGGTGGCGATACCGTTCGAGGTCCTCTCACTATTACGCTGCAGATCATCGGAACCCTTCCTGCTGAGCGAGCGCTGAAACGTTCGGGAGCCAGAGTGGGCGATGCCATCTTCATCTCTGGAACGGTGGGGGATGCGGCTCAAGGGCTATCGTTTGCATTGGCTGGTCACGGACAAACAGATGATGAGGCATATCTACTCGGGCGTCTCAATCGGCCCACTCCTCGAGTAGAACTTGGGCTGGCCCTGCGTGGTCTGGCCACTTCAGCGATCGATATATCGGATGGATTGCTTGCCGATCTAGGTCATATACTTAAACAGAGTGGTGTCTCTGCAGAGATCTTTAGCGAACTGATTCCCTGTTCGGATGCACTACGTGCGGCTGTTCCTGAGCTGCGTGAGCGGCTTCCATTGATGGTTGCGGGGGGGGACGACTATGAGCTCTGCTTTACAGTTCCCGAATCTGGAGTTGAGGAGCTGGCAAAGATTGCCGGTGTACTCTCTTTGCCATTGACGCGAATCGGCACAATCTGCGAGGCTGGCGACAGCCATTCGGTGCTGCTGGATGGTAAGGTGTTATCTCAACAGGGTTTTGATCACTTCAAAGGTGAAGATTAGTTATGGGAAGTAGCTCACTAAAGTTGTCCCCCTCACTGCTTAAAGATCCGGTCCATTTTCTAGCGCTCGGTTTTGGCTCTGGATTGAGTCCCAAAGCCCCCGGCACCGCCGGTACACTCATGGCGATTCCGCTCTATCTACTGCTGCAACCACTCTCATGGCCCCTCTATCTGGCGGTGGTCGTGGTGACAGCTCTGGCCGGTATCGCCATCTGTGATGTCTCTGCTAAACGTCTCGGCGTACATGACCATCCTGGAATCGTCTGGGATGAGTTTGTCGGCTACTGGATCACCATGTTTCTCGCGCCTGCAGGATGGATCTGGATCGCTATTGGATTTGTTCTGTTTCGCATCTTTGATATTCTCAAACCGTGGCCCATCCGTTGGCTTGATCGACACGTAGATGGTGGATTTGGAATTATGGTTGACGATATTCTGGCTGGAATCTTTGCTTTAGGCGTTCTGCAGGCACTACATTTATGGATCTGAAACGGTTGTCGTTGATCGCAATTTTCTGCATCCTTTCATTCCCTCTGTATGCACTAGAGAGTATCGCTGTTAAAGGGCTATTTAGTGGTAAGGCGCTGATTGAGATCGATGGCAAGAGTCGCATCATGAAACAGGGGGAGCGTTCTGCCGAGGGTGTACTGTTGATTCATGCAGACAGTCAATCGGCTGAGATTGAGTTTGATGGCAAACGTCAGAAACTCACTTTGGGATCATCGATTAGTAGCCAGTTCGCAGCGGCTAAAAAGCAGGAGGTGACCATTCCCAGGAGTGAAGATGGGATGTATCGGGTCACGGGCACTATTAATAGCAAAGGTGTTGAGTTTCTGGTTGATACCGGTGCCACCACGCTGGCACTCAATCAACAGTTGGCTCGGCGGTTAGGGATAGACTATCAAAAGGTAGGTAGAAGAGGTCTCTCAGAGACGGCATCGGGTATTATCGCCACCTACAGGGTGATGCTCGATAAAGTTACTGTCGGCCCGATAGCTCTACACAATATTGAGGCTGTGATTATTGAGGGCGCGCAACCCTCAAAACCTCTACTGGGACTCTCTTTTCTGAGGCGAGTCGATCTGAATCAGACCGGCAATATCATTAAGCTCAGCAAGTAGAGTTCACTCTACTTGGTATGTTCAATCAGCGCGTAGGCAGAGTGGTTGTGAATCGACTCAAAGTTCTCTGACTCAACAATATAGTCGGTAATGCGCTCATCATGATTGAGACGTACCGCCACATCGCGTACCGCATCTTCAACAAATTTTGGATTGTCGTAGGCGCGTTCAGTGACAAATTTCTCATCAGGTCGCTTGAGCAGTCCGAACAGTTCGCATGATGCCTCCTCTTCAACGAGGTCAATGAGATCTTCAATCCAGACAAAACCTTTGGTACCAACAGTCACGGTGACATGGGAGCGCTGGTTGTGTGCGCCATAGTCGGAGATCTTCTTCGAGCAGGGGCAGAGGCTCGTGACTGGAACGATAACCTTGACCTTAAGCTGAGGCTCTCCATCAACCACCTCGCCGATGAAGGTCACCTCATAATCCATCAGACTCTGAACCTTGGATATAGGTGCAGTTTTATTCACGAAATAGGGGAAGGTCATCTCAATATGTCCCGACTGCGCCTCAAGACGTTCTGTCATCTCTGAAAGCATATCTTTGAAAGACTTTACTGAAATCTCACGCTCGTGATTATTGAGGATCTCCACAAAGCGAGACATGTGAGTCCCTTTAAAGTTGTGGGGCAGATTCACATACATATTGAAGTTAGCAACGGTATGTTGCTCGCCGCCACTGCGGTCCTGGATGAGTACAGGGTGACGAACAGATTTAATGCCAACCTTGTTGATGGCTATCTGGCGGGTATCGGCGCTGTTCTGTACGTCGGCGATTGGGTCGCAGTGCTGTGTCATGGATAGTTCCTAGTTTTCGCTGTAGCAGACAGATGAGCGCTCGGTCTCCCAGAGGGTGATCGCTGCAACTGTCAGGGTAGAGTTTTTAAAATTGGCTTGAAGATCTTCTGCAAGGCGACGGTAGATATAGGCCGCAATATTCTCTGCAGTGGGATTGATCTGATCAAATGGGGATATTTCGTTGAGAAAGTGATGATCCAGGTCGTCAATGATGGTGTTGGTCATCTTCTTCAGCGTCTTGAAGTCGATGGCAATGCCAATTTCATTGAGTTCATGCGCGCGCACCTCAACCTCAACTTTCCAGTTGTGGCCGTGGAGGTTTCGACAGTCGCCAGGGTAGTCCCGTAACGCATGGGCAGCGGCGAAGTCGGTTACGATCTTCAATAGGTATGTAGGCGACATGATTTAATCAGTTTCGGAAAGTCTGCAACCTTGGGGTAAACGGGTCATATTTCAACCCCGTTTTAACTGACGGCAGGCTAGATTTTGCTCTCAAATTTTTGAACGGCGGCGATTATACCACTCTTATCGAGACCGCACTCGGTGAGAAGTTCACTACGGTTACCCTGTTCGACAAATTGATCGGGTAGGCCGAGCTGCAGCAGTGCTGGGCCGCTCGCCTGTTGGTGCAGCCACTCTGCTACAGCACTACCCGCACCGCCGGCAATGACGTTATCTTCAATGGTGACAAACAGGGTGTGGCTCGCGGCAAGTTCTGTGAGCAGCGCCTCATCAAGCGGTTTCACAAAACGCATATTCACCAGTGTAGCATTTAGCGTTTCTGCCGCCTCAGTTGCCGCTCCCAACAGGGCACCGAAACTAAGCAAAGCAATCTTTTCTCCATCACGCAGCTTTTGCCCCTTGCCGATGGGCAGTGGCTGAAGAAGCTCTCGGTCAACAGCAACACCTGGGCCACCACCACGTGGATAGCGTACTGCTGCGGGACCATCGTGCTGGAAGCCGGTGGTGAGCATCTGTCGACACTCATTTTCATCGGCGGGGGCCATGATCAACATATTGGGGATACAGCGCATAAAACTGAGATCAAAACTGCCGATGTGGGTCGGGCCATCAGGGCCGACAATTCCGGCGCGATCGATGGCAAACAGCACCGGCAGGTTTTGCAGCGCAACATCGTGAATCAGCTGATCATAGCCACGTTGCAGGAAACTGGAGTAGATGGCAACGACCGGTTTGAGTCCTTCACAGGCAAGACCTGCCGCCAGAGTAACGGCATGTTGCTCGGCGATGCCGACATCAAAGTAGCGCTGGGGATACATCTCAGAGAACTCTACAAGCCCTGAACCTTCGCACATAGCAGGGGTGATGCCGATCAGACGCTCATCTCCTGCAGCGGTATCGCAGAGCCAGTCGCTAAAGATCTGGGTGTAGGTCTTTACACTAGAGCCGCTGGAGGGTAGTCCTGTCTCAATATCGAAAGGTCCAAGTCCGTGGTAGGTGCAGGGATTATCCTCTGCGGGGGTATAACCACGTCCCTTTTGGGTCACCACATGGAGGAACTGGGGACCACTCAGTTCAGAGACATTTTTCAGCGTCTTCATCAGTAGTGGCAGGTCGTGCCCATCAATGGGGCCGATGTAGTTAAAGCCGAGCTCCTCAAACAGGGTACCGGGAATCACCATCCCCTTCATATGCTCTTCGGCCCGTTGGGCCAGCTCCCAGACAGAGGGTACGGTACCCAGCACCTTTTTACTCCCCTTACGCATCGTAGTGTAGAGCTTGCCGGAGAGGATACGGGCCAGATAGTTGGACATACCGCCAACATTATTCGATATCGACATATCGTTATCGTTGAGGATCACCAGCAGGTTGGCATCAAGGTCACCGGCATGATTGAGGGCCTCAAAGGCCATCCCTGCCGTCATGGCTCCGTCACCGATCAGAGCGACAACCTTGCGGCTCTCCCCTCTACTTTGGGCGGCAATCGCCATTCCAAGCGCAGCGCTGATTGAGGTGCTGGAGTGACCCGTACCAAAGGTGTCAAAGGGGCTCTCTTCACGTTTTGGGAATCCGGCAAGGCCATCTTTCTGGCGCAGTGTCGGCATCTCATCACGACGGCCGGTGAGGATTTTGTGTGGATAACTCTGGTGACCCACATCCCAGACGATGCGATCATCTGGGGTGTTGAAGATGCGGTGCAGCGCGATGGTTAGCTCAACGGTACCCAGTCCTGCTGAGAGGTGTCCCCCTGTCTGACTGACCGATTGCACCATAAACTGGCGCAGCTCCTCGGCAAGCTGGGGCAGCTCATCGGCGGGAAGATTACGCAGATCGTCTGGATTGTCTATCTGACTGAGTGTCGGAAACTGTTTGAGATCTACCATTTAATTGAGTCTTGTGTGAGCCGCGTATGATGAGCCAATTACTGGATACGATCAATGATGTAGCTTGATAAGTTGCGTAATGGATCCGCTTTTTCATCAAATATGTCGAGTGCTTCAAGCGCCTGCTGGTGTAGCGTTGCCGCCATCGCTTTAGCACCATCAAGCCCAAGCAGAGCCGGATAGGTACTTTTGTTGGCGGCCAGATCAGAGCCCTGGGGTTTGCCCAGAGTCTCGGTATCGGACTCAATATCGAGAATATCATCACGAATCTGGAAGGCGAGACCGATCGATTCTGCATAGAGATCGAGGGCCTGTTGCTGTTGCCGCGTCGCATTTCCCGATGCCAGATAGCCGAGACGGACAGCGGCACGAATCAGAGCGCCGGTCTTCATGGCATGCATCTGCTGGAGCTGTTTGAGACTCTGCTGTTGGCCCGTCGCCTCAATATCGATCATCTGTCCACCAACCATACCGACCGAACCGCTGGCCTGAGCCAGTTCGGTGATCTGGTTAAGTCGAGCCCTTTGCTCAATCTCGCTATTGGCCGCCAGGATCTCAAAAGCGAGGGTCTGTAGTGCATCTCCTGCCAGGATTGCAGTCGCTTCATCAAATTTAATATGGGTGGTCGGTTTACCTCGGCGCAGGTCGTCATCGTCCATTGCCGGCAGATCATCGTGGATCAGCGAGTAGGCGTGAACCATCTCAATGGCTGCTGCTGCGGCATCAAGAGAGGGCTCCGACTGCTCAAACAGGCTCCCTGTGAGATAGGTTAGTGTGGCCCGCACCCGCTTACCACCATCAAGGGTGGCATAGCGCATCGCTAAATGGAGTGTATGCGGTTCGCTGTTGGGGAGGAGGGTCTCAAGCGCACTCTCAACGCGACTGCGATAGTGATCTAGCGGTGGTTGCAGTCCACTCATTCGTCATCCGAATCGGCATTAAAGAGTGCGAGCTGTTCTACGCCACTCTTTTCGATGAGTTGCTCAACCCGCTGTTCAGCATTCTGCAGGGCCGTCTGGCAGTTGCGGGTCAGCTCCACACCACGCTCAAAATCCTTAAGTGAATTCTCCAGACTCTGGTCACCCTCCTCAAGACGCTCTACCAGCGCTTCAAGTTCGTTGAGTGACCTCTCGAAGTTAAAATCACCGTTGTCAGTTTTGCTCTGTTTAGCCAATTTTCAGCTCTCTTCTGTTCTTAAAATTTCAATTTCTACCTGTCGAAATTGAGCTTAAAGCCCTGCAGGAGTATGTTAACCGAATATCTCCCTAGGAAGGACCATTAATGAGAAAAATAGTGAAGCTGGCGGCATATCTGACCATTTTACTGTTTAGCTACCCTCTCTACGCAGAGGAGTGGCAAAGTGCGTTGGGGGTTGAGCTCTTCAGCTGGCACGAGTATGACTTGAGTGGGCGTGAAATGGTGCATGAGATGGGGCCACGCCTGTTTGTTGAGTTTGAAAGTGCTGCGGATCGCTCAAAACGTTTTAACCACTCATTTCGTGGACGTCTCTACAGCGGCTTTGTTAAATATGATGGAGAGACTCAGGGAGGGGTACCGCTGACCAGTCATTCGATATATGCCGGCTTTGTAGTGGAATCGATGTTGAACTACAGAGTCTCGACGGTGGTAAAGGAGCGCAGGTCAGAGGGGCAGGCCTGGTATCTCTCCGCCGGTTTGGGGTATGAGGGATGGCTCCGGGGGATCCAGGATACCGCGAGTGCATCTGGCTACAGTGAGATCTATCAGGTTCCCTATTCCAAGCTGGGAATTCTGTATGAGGCAAATCATCGAACCCAGCTCCAGTTTGGGGCAAAACTTCCATTGATGGTGAGTGAACGGATCCTTTTTTCCCGCTTTGTTACGGATGATACAGGGGAGCACTTCTCTGACTTCAATCTCGAACCTCAGGCCAATCTAACCCTCTACGCCTCGCTCGACTATCAGTTGGCCAACAGGATGGATATCAGTCTCTACTATGATCGCTATCTGTTTGGGGCATCGCCCAATGTCTCTCTGCTGACGGCATCGGGGAATCCGGTCTACTGTCTCGACGTTGATAGCAATGGCATTTGTGAGGCTCATAATGCGATCAATTCTGGTGCCGATAGTGTGGTGGTGGCTCACCAACCAAAGAGTCACCTGCAGACGATCGGGGTGCGATTTAACTTCAGCTACTAGCGCTTAACAATTCGCGCAGCGAACGATCTGCTCATGTTATGATAGAGCGATGCTTAAATGGGTTAGAAAAAAGTTAGTTCGAGGATCAAAAGAGAATTCAGGTGGCGCTCCCCATATTATTGACCGCAACCATCACAATATCTCTCGAAAAAATATTAGTCGTAATGCACTGAAGGTGCTCTACAAGTTGAATGAGTCGGGCTATGCGGCCTATCTTGTGGGCGGCGGCGTTCGCGATCTGCTACTGGAACGACGCCCCAAGGACTTTGATATCGCGACCGATGCCACCCCTGAACAGGTTAAACGCCTGTTTCGTAATAGTCGCCTGATTGGTCGCCGCTTTCGTCTGGCCCATGTCTTCTTTGGAAGAGATATTATCGAGGTTGCCACCTTCCGTGGTCCCAATGTCGAAGATGCCAAAACCTCTGACCAGGGGATGATCCTGCGTGACAATGTTTATGGCACCCTTGAAGAGGATGCCTGGCGCCGTGATTTCAGTGTTAACGCCCTCTACTACAATATTGATGATTTCTCGGTGGTCGATTACACCGGTGGTATGCCCGATATTAAGGCCAAAAAGTTGCGTATTATCGGTAAGCCTGAGCAACGTTTCCGTGAAGATCCGGTACGAATGCTCAGAGCGGTACGATTTGCCGCTAAACTCGATTTTAGAATTGAGAAGCGCTGTGAAAAGTCGATCGATAAACTGGGTGGGCTGCTGGAGGATATCTCCTCTGCTCGCCTGTTTGATGAGTCGACCAAACTCTTTCTCTCGGGACATGGTGTCGAGAGCTTTTTTGAGTTGCGACACTATGACCTCTTCTACACCCTCTATCCTGAGATAGATGAGCGGTTGGATAGCCATCCAGAGTTTGAAAAATTTATTGAAGTGGCAATGCGTAATAGTGATCTGCGCATTGCCAAAAATCGTCCAGTTACCCCCGCCTTTCTGATCGCGGTGTTGCTCTGGCCTGAGGTTAAGATCAGGGTTGAAGAGCATGCCCCCGCCTCTGACGGCGTCTATCTTCAGGTGCTGCAACAGGAGGGGGATCATGTCCTCCATAATCAGCAAAAGCGCACAG
>JAPHSO010000235.1 GCA_026193675.1 Gammaproteobacteria bacterium
GAAGGGTTCTGGCAGCGGATAGGTCATACCCTCAATAGTCACCTGACGCTCCTCCATCGCTTCTAGCAGGGCGCTTTGACATTTGGGAGAGGCACGATTGATCTCATCCGCTAAAACGACCTGCGAAAAGATGGGGCCAGGATGAAATCTAAAGGCCTCACTCTGGCGCTCAAAGATCGACACACCAAGAATATCTGCAGGAAGGAGATCCGAGGTGAACTGTACTCGATTGAAGTCGAGACCCAGGGTACGAGCAAGAAGATGAGAGAGGGTCGTTTTTCCAACACCGGGCAGATCCTCAATTAACAGATGTCCACTTGCCAGCAGACAGGCCACAGCCAGTTTTACCTGATCCCGCTTTCCTAAAATGTGATCGTTTATCTGCTCAATTGCACCTTCAAGTCTCTTTAGCATCGCTCTCATCTTCTGATATCTCGAACTGCTTCAAGCATAACCGATTCAGAGGCACGCAACAGTGCAAAAATAGTCGATAAATCCCCATAAACACCGGGACACTTTCTCAATCAGCTACTATACTGAAATGATTAGTTTCAAATTATTGCCCGGAGGTTAACCATGAGTAAAGATGCCAATTTTAGTATGCCCAAAGTTCTGGCAGAGCGAGAAGATCAGACCCTGGCAAAACCAAAACTGGTTAAAAATCTGGGTAAACGCAAAATCTTCAATGATGCCAACTATCCCTATAAAGAGAAGATGAAGCGTCCCGAATATGAGGCGCTGAAGCAGGAGCTACAGATTGAGATGCTCAAGATGCAGGGCTGGGCCAAAGAGACAGGTCAGCGCATCGTGATTCTGTTTGAAGGCCGCGATGCAGCAGGAAAGGGTGGCACCATTAAACGGATGATGGAGCATATGAATCCTCGTGGTGCACGCGTGGTGGCACTGGAGAAGCCAAGTGAAGAGGAGGCGGGGCAGTGGTACTTCCAGCGCTATGTCAAACACCTACCCACCCACGGTGAGATCGCACTCTTTGACCGCTCCTGGTATAACCGTGCAGGCGTTGAGCGGGTGATGAATTTCTGTAAACCCGAAGATTATCTTGAGTTTATGCGTCAGGCCCCTGAGTTGGAACGGATGCTGGTTCGTAGTGGTATCACCTTCTTTAAAATGTGGTTCTCAGTGAGTCGTAATGAGCAGTTCCGCCGCTTTCAACAGCGTCGCCACGATCCACTCAAGCAGTGGAAACTGAGCCCCATCGATCTGGCATCTCTGGACAAGTGGAGTGACTACACCGAAGCCAAAGAGGCGATGTTCTTCTATACCGATACCGCCGATGCGCCATGGACCGTTGTTAAGTCAGATTGTAAAAAGAGAGCGCGAATCAATGCCATGCGCCATATCCTGCACAATCTCGACTACCCCAATAAAAATAAAAATGTCGCCACTGCACCCGATCCGCTCATCGTAGGCTCAGCGGCCAACATCTATGAAAAGGGGGAGCACTTCCTTGATAAAGCACCCATTCCCAAGAAAGTACCTGTTTCCAAAAAGGAGAAAAAATAATGCACCGCACCCAACACGCACAAGAGATTACTGACCGTTTTCGTGAGCTGGTCGAAAATGCCGGTGACTCTATTAATGCCGATCACCTGGACGAACTCTCACTGCTGATCGAAGCGGGACTCGATGCCTCGCTGGTCGATTACATGGAGACGATGGCAAACAGGCTCGACAAATTGGCCCACGATGTTCGCCACTCGGCTGAATTCTGGGAAGAGGGATAGATCGGACTTTATAGCGGTCTACAAAATTGAAAGGGCGATCCGATTTTGATATTCGCCCCATTGATAATGCGCACATAGTCACGGAAAACTATGTGCGTTTCAGTAACATCTCACTAATAAATTAGACTGCAAGAGGAAGATTGATGAGAGTAGTAAAGGGCCTGATGCTGGTGGCTGCGGTTGCCACACTCCTTGGATGCCAGGTGACGCGGGTTGCCGTTCAGTCACCGGGGTATATGCACACTCCCGCACCACATAGTTACTACAAGAGATTCCCTC
>JAPHSO010000203.1 GCA_026193675.1 Gammaproteobacteria bacterium
TAAGAGCGACCAGCTCGCTCAGATGCAACAGAATGAAGGGAAGTTACAACAAATTTTGCAAGAGCTTGAGCTGGCTCTCGAAGAGTTCCCAACTGCCGCCCCAGTTATTCGCCAACCCTTTGCCAAACTTCGCGGCAAGCTGAAGTGGCCTATTAAAGGGCGCCATTTGCACTCCTTTGGTTCATCACGCAAACTGGCCAATCTACGCTGGAACGGCGTGGTTATTAAGGCCAAAGAGGGGGCTAACATACGCTCTATCGCCCATGGACAGGTGATCTTCTCCGACTGGCTACGTGGTTACGGATTGCTGATTATTATCGACCATGGTGATGGTTATATGAGCCTCTACGGCCACAATCAGAGCCTGTTTAAGGATGTTGGAGATAGCGTTGAGCGTGATGAGGTTATCGCCCTCATCGGTAGTAGTGGCGGCTCTGAGCAGAGCGCCCTCTATTTTGAGATCCGCCACAACAGTAAACCCACCAATCCCAAACGCTGGTGTAAGAGTTAAGTTATAGCCGCTCGGCATCTGATTAAAGCGTGTATTTTATCTCTAGCCTGAGTATTATCTTCCATATTATGTACCCATTAAGGAAAAGCCATGCGTAACCCATTTCGTCATATGGGCCCTCTAATTGCCGGAGTCACCATCGGTATCGCCATTAGTGTAGGCACTACCGTGTTAGCCGATAAGCAGGAGAGCAGTAGCTCCAATGCTCTCCCGCTGGAGGATCTGAGAAACTTCAGCGAGATTTTTGCCAAGGTAAAAGAGAGTTACGTCGAAGAGATCGATGATAAACAGCTTATCGAGAGTGCGATTCGCGGTATGCTAACGGGTCTTGACCCCCATTCCGCCTACCTCAACCTTGAGGAGTTTAAAGAGCTACAGGTCGGGACCACCGGAGAGTTTGGCGGTCTTGGAATAGAGGTCACCATGGAGGACGGTTTCGTTAAGGTGGTCTCTCCCATTGACGATACCCCCGCACAACGTGCCGGAGTACATGCCGGTGATCTGGTGATTCGTCTAAATGATACGCCAGTTAAGGGGATGACCATCTCCGATGCGGTCAAGATTATGCGAGGTAAACCTGGTACCGACATCGATCTGCTCATTGTGCGTGAAGGTGAAGATAAGCCTCTGACCATCACCATCACCCGAGCGATAATCAAGGTGAAGAGTGTCAAAAACCGTATCCTTGAGGATGGTTTCGGTTACGTACGTATCACCAGTTTCCAGACTCGCACCGGTGATCAAATTCGCGAGGCGGTCGACAAACTGAGAGAGGAGAGTGGTGGAGATCTGAAGGGGCTTGTACTCGATCTGCGTAACAATCCTGGTGGCGTGTTGGGTGCGGCTGTATCGGTCTCTGATGCCTTTATCACTGACGGGATGATTGTCTACACTGAGGGGCGTGGTGGACATGAAGAGCTGGAGTTCCATGCCAAACCTGAAGATGTCCTTAAGGGGGCTCCAATGGTCGTTCTGATTAATGGTGGCTCCGCTTCGGCCTCAGAGATTGTCTCTGGTGCGCTGCAGGATCATAAGCGTGCCGTCATCATGGGAAGTCAGAGTTTTGGCAAAGGCTCGGTACAGACCATCTTCCCGCTGAGCAGCGATACCGCTGTCAAAATTACAACCGCCCGTTATTTCACCCCATCCGGACGTTCGATTCAGGCTGAGGGGATCAAACCCGATATTGAGATTAAACCGCTCAAGGTGAGCTCAAACGAAAAAGGTTCAATTGAGCGTATTAAAGAGGCCGATCTGAGTGGACATCTAACTAATGGCCAAGCAAAAAACGGTGATGAGAAGCAAGCCGCTTCAAGCGCCAAGAAAGATGCCAAAGCGAGTGAAAATGACGATCTTGCCAGTAAGGACTATCCGCTCTACGAGGCGCTAACGCTGCTCAAAGGGATCGACATTCTGCAGAAGATAGGCAACTAAAGGCTGCCATTGATGGTTCGTCTCCTACTGCTACTCACTGCTCTGCTCCCCTTAGCAGGCCATGGGGCAGATTATGAGCATAACGACAATGCTCCAAGGATCAGCATCATCATCGACGACATGGGCAACCGTCTGCACGAAGGGGCTGAGGCAATCAACCTCCCCGGCAAGTTAACATTCGCAATACTGCCGCACACCACCTACAGCAAACGACTTGCGACAGAGGCACATGAGGCGGGCAAAGAGGTGATGCTGCATCAACCGATGGAGGCGATGACCGGTAACCACCTTCTTGGTGAGGGGGGAATCACCCTCGACATGACTCAGCGAGATATCGAGCGTACTCTGCGCCGTAATCTCATCTCAGTTCCTCACAGTGTCGGCCTCAATAACCACATGGGAAGTCTGATGACCCGCCACCCCGGGAATATGGCCTGGTTGATGGCAGTTATTAAACGTCGCGGCGATCTCTATTTTGTCGACAGTAAAACCACTGCCGATAGCATTGCTGCCCGCGTTGCTGAGGAGCACGAAATTCCAAATGTAGCGCGCAACATTTTCCTTGATCATGATATTGATCGCGCTGCGATTAAAGGCCAGTTTGAACGGCTGATTCGCCAGGCCAAATTGACCGGAAGTGCCATCGGTATTGGCCACCCCCACCCTGAGACAATCGCCACCCTGCAAGAGCTCTTACCTGAACTAGAGAGTGAAGGTGTAGAGCTAATATCCGTTTCAGAGATGATCAAATTTAGAAAAGTTTGGAGCCCCGTTGTATGGCAAGCGTCCTTGTCCCCCTCGCACCCGGATTCGAAGAACTAGAGGCGGTCACCATTATTGATCTACTGGTACGCGCCGGCGTCGAGGTGATTAGCGCCGGTCTGGTTGCCGGTCCGATCAAAGCCTCACGAGGTATGGTGATTCACCCTGACATGTCGCTGGATGAGGCACTCAAACGCCAATTCGATATGGTAGTGCTACCTGGCGGCCTACCTGGAGCCGACCACCTCAACCGGGATTCACGAATTCTGGAACTACTTAAAGCCATGGCGAGCCAGGATAAATATACCGCCGCAATCTGTGCTGCCCCCAAGGTGCTCGCAACGGCCGGCCTTCTGGATGGCAAATCGGCAACCAGCTATCCCGGTGCTATCGAGGATCTGGGACTTAATACGACCCAAATTAGCCAACAGAGCGTCGTTATCGATGGAAATGTGATAACCTCTCGCGGCCCTGGAACGGCAATGGAGTTTGCCCTGACCCTAATTGAGACTCTCGTTGGCAGGGACAAACGAGACGAAGTAGCTAAAGGTTTACTGTATGACCATTAAGAAGATCAGAATTGCCACCCGTGAGAGCCTGCTTGCCCTATGGCAGGCGGAGTACGTCTCAACTGCTCTGCAGAACGCCCATCCCGGCCTTGAGGTGGAGCTGATTAAGATGAAGTCACAGGGTGACAAGATCCTCGACACGCCACTTGCGAAGATTGGTGGTAAAGGGCTGTTTGTGAAAGAGCTCGAAGAGGGGATGCTGGCCGGGACCGCCGATATCGCAGTCCATTCGATGAAGGATGTACCGATGAATCTGCCAGAGGGTCTTCATCTGGCGGTCATCTGTCCCCGCGAAGATCCCCGTGACGCCTTTGTCTCGAACAGATACAAATACTTTGCTGATCTCCCAGAGGGCGCAGTGGTCGGCACCTCAAGCATGCGCCGCCAATGCCAGATTTTGGCCCAAAGACCTGACCTACAGATCAAATTCCTGCGCGGCAATGTTCAGACCCGTCTGCGCAAACTTGATGAGGGAGAATATGACGCCATCATCCTCGCCAGTGCAGGTCTTAAACGTCTTGGTGAGGCGGATCGCATTACCGAGACCATTGAGGTCGATACCATCCTGCCCGCAGTGGGCCAGGGGGCGGTCGGTATTGAGTGTCGTGAGGATGATGCGGAGATCAATCTACTGCTAGCCCCTCTAAATGATGCCCACACCTCAGCACGAGTCACCGCAGAGCGCGCCATGAATCGCCGCCTTGAGGGTGGTTGCCAGGTTCCCATTGGTGGCTATGCCGAACTGGATCACGGCGTGATTCTACTGCAGGGACTGGTGGGTTCGGTCGATGGCAAGCGCATCATCCGCAGCCATGTCAGCGGATACCCCGAAAACAGCGAAGAGCTCGGTATCGCGCTGGCAGAGGATCTGCTCGCGCAAGGGGCCAAAGAGATCCTCGACGAGGTCTATGCCAACGCCTAAGTCTGGTTTGGCCGGACTGAGAGTTCTGGTCACCCGCCCGGCTGAGCAGGCGGCCCCTCTCTGCAGGCTTTTGGAGGAGGCGGGTGGGACACCCATTCACTATCCGACGATTGCGATTGAGGCCCTTCCAATTAAAGGTGATATTAATCCGGCTGAGGCCGATATCGCTATTTTCATCAGCCGCAATGCGGTACGGTTTGCGCTAAAAAACTATCCTCAGTTTGCCAATTCAGCGGTTGAAACCATCACTGTCGGCAAGGGTTCAGCCGAAGAGTACTTCAAAATTACCGGCCGCCAGATCAGCTATACCCCCCACCAGCACTTTAATAGTGAGGGGCTGCTGGCACTTCCACAACTTGCAGAGGTTGATGGAAAAGAGATCATCCTCTTCAAGGGTGAGGGTGGGCGTGACAAGATCGAGTCGGAACTCAAGAACAGAGGTGCCCAAATCGTCCCCATCGATCTTTATCGACGAGCTATTCCAGCCGACCCGCCAAAGATAGATTGGTCGCAGATCAATATTATTATTACGACCAGTAATATGGCGTTAGAGAATCTATGGGAGATGACACCAGTTTCAGAGCGACAACTGCTGCTCTCAAAACCACTGATCGTCATTAGTGATCGCGGCGAAAAGCTGGCCGAGGAGCTGGGATTTCACTATCATCCCTTGCAAGCGCCATCAGCAGATAGCTCAGAGCTTTTAAAAACCCTGCTCCAGTGGCAGCAGGACAGTGAGACGACTCATTAGGAGTCGCTAC
This sequence comes from Gammaproteobacteria bacterium, assembly GCA_026193675.1. Taxonomy (GTDB): domain Bacteria; phylum Pseudomonadota; class Gammaproteobacteria; order Thiohalomonadales; family Thiohalomonadaceae; genus JAOTST01. The sequence continues at coordinate 4,960 of JAPHSO010000203.1, forward strand.
AAATAACAACGGAAGAGGTGACTCCCATTAACACCAAACAATCACGTGAAAATGCCAGTAATCCGAAACGCGGTGGAGCAGGATTTGGGATTCTACTCACTCTGTTGATCTCATCAGCCGCAGCAATCACCAGCTACTGGACCTGGCAGCAGTCGAACATTCGTGATGAGGTACAGAACGAACTGGAGGGGGGAGTCAGTCAACTCCTTGAGGCGATTGAGCTTCAGCGCAAGACTGTCGATCGGCGCTTTACTATCCAGCAGAACCATCAGCATGATCAGTTACAGCAACGCATACTCGCCCTCGAAACTAAACTGGCTCAGGCAGAGCAACCGGTTAGATTAGATCACTGGAGTGTTGCCGAGGCGATCTACCTGATCAATATCGCTGAACACCACTACCGTCTAGAACAGAACAGCGTGATGGCCATCAACGCCCTTGAACAGGCCCATAGACGGCTGCTCGATCATGCCTCTCCAGAGATGGCCCCAATCCTTGAGCAGATGAATCGAATCACCATCCAGCTCAAACAGAGCGACGGCGAGAAGCGCCAGCAGCAGCTCGCTCAGCTGGCGACCCTTTCCTCCCAGATCCCTAAACTGCCCATAATTCAGAATAGCTTTGTTGTGGCCAGTGAGAGCAGCTCTTCCGATGACTACTCCCTGAAATCGATTGAGGGATGGCGTCAGTTTGGTTCGACCCTCTCAGCTGATATACAAAAACTATTTCGTATCACCAGGCCCGATAACTCTGACACTGAGCAGAACCGGCTAATAACGGCAGATATCTATCCGCTGCTACGCCAGCAACTCATCCTTAAAATTGAGTTGGTCCGACTCGCGCTGATGAGCAATAGTGCTATCTATATCAATGAAGCTAAGGAGAGCATCTCTCTGTTAGAGCGCTATTTTGATGGCGACAGCGAGCTGGTCAAACAGCAGATTTCAATGCTCAGTGAGATTGCAGCAACTGGTGAACAGCAGCCGATCGATTTTGATATCCTTCGCCAACAGCTATCAGCCAGAGGATCGCTCTAACGATGCTCTTCTATCGCACCCTTGCTATTCTCACCGCCATCGCCGTCGCGATCATCTGGGTCGCTCAGTATGATGCCGGTTATCTCTTTATCAACTATCGAGACTGGCAAATTGAGACGAGTCTCACCTTTGCACTCATCATCTCAACCCTGCTATTTTCGCTCTTCTACCTATCGATTCGTACCCTCTCAAGAACACTCAAGCTACCGCTCTATCTCGCTCGCTGGCAACAACGACGCCGTAGAGAGCGTATCCGCCATGCCACCCATCAAGGGCTGATTGCTCTTACCGAGGGGCGTTGGAAACAGGCTGAGCGATTTTTAGGACGTTACGCCTCAGGAAGTGAAGCCCCCCTTCTAAACTATCTGGGTGCAGCCCGAGCTGCCCAGAAACTGGGATCATCTGTGCGACGTGATCGCTATCTGGCTGCAGCTGCCAAAAGCATGCCCGATGCCGAGCTTGCGGTGGGACTAACCCAGGCAGAGGTTCAACTCTCCAATCAGCAGACCGAACAGGCGCTGGCAACACTGCGCCACCTGCACAGCATCGCTCCCAAGCATGAGCATGTGCTCTATCTGTTGAAGAAGATCTATCTACAGCTCAAGAGCTGGGACGATCTGGTTGAGCTTCTTCCGGCCCTCCGTCAGCATAAAGTTTTTGAGGTAGAGGCTCTGGACGAGCTGGAGCGTAAAACCCATGAAAATCGCCTATTGGCTGCTGCCGATAGAGTCGATTCCCTGCATCAATGCTGGGATACAATCCCGGCATCGCTTCAGAAGGTGCCACACTTTATCTACCTCTATGCTGCCCGACTTAAAAAATTGGGGGCAGAGGCAGAGGTTGAGAGAGTGCTGCGTGATGCGCTTAAATTGGGTTGGGATCCTGAGCTTGTACGCCTATACGGTCTGATCAGTGGCGAAGACCTGATGATTCAGCTCAACCAGTTAGAGTCATGGCTTGGCGAGTACGGTAAACATCCAGAGCTACTGCTTGCCCTTGGAAGACTCTCGATTCGCAACCAACTGTGGGGAAAGGCACAGGGCTATCTTGAAGCCAGTATCGGTATCGAAGCGCGGGCGGAAAGCTTTTGTGAACTGGGCAAACTCCTGCAAAATCTGGAGGAGTTTGAGAAGGCCAATGAGTGTTTTTACAAAGGACTGGAGCTATCAGTGGGTGGTGAGTGTATCCACGCCTATGATGGTACGATCACCCACAATCCATTTGCAGCTCACCATCCTGAACCAAAAGAAAAGGTTGCCTTATCAACAACCTATCCGGAGCTGGATGATTACTCGGAGGGTGCGGCAAACTCAAACGCATCAGAGTAGCAGTGATCCTCTGCCATACCGTTGGCAACCATTGCATCTTTAGCCGCATAGACCATATTGGGATTTCCGCAGGCATACATCTCAAAACCGGCAAGTGAGGTGAAGTCTGCCGCGGCTGAATCCTGAACATGCCCTGTGCGCCCCTTCCAGCCATCTCCACCCTTTGAGAGCACCGGACGATAATGAATATCGCTGTGCTGACGATCCCACTCTTTGGCAAGTGAATCGAGATAGAGGTTATCTTCGTTATCCCCCCCCCAGTAGATATAGATAGGTCGCTGAGATTTCTCGGCAATCAGGTGCTCGACAATTCCCTTAATCGGTCCAAAGCCGGTGCCTGTTGCCAGCATCACCATTGGGCGTTCTGAATCTTCACGCACAAAGAAGCTGCCCATAGGACCTTCGATTCGCAACATATCCCCAACCCGCATCTCATTAAAAAGTCTCTCGGTGAACTTTCCACCCTCGACATGGCGAATGTGGAACTCTAGCAGCTCATCATCATGGGGGGCATTGGCGATTGAGAAGGCTCGGCGCACCCCATCTTCACAAAGAAACTCGACATATTGCCCTGCCAGAAACTGCATGCGACTCTCTTCAGGCAGCTTGAGACCCAGACGCATCACATCGCCACCGAGGTTCTCCATCAGCGCAATCTTGGCTGGGAACTGCTCCACCTTGATCTCAGTTGCCGACTCAATCAAATTAATATCGAGCAGCAGATCACCTTTCGGTTTAGCCACGCAGGTGAGGATCATTCCACCGCTCTGTTCACTATCGGTAAGACCTCGGACTTCGTTGTCATAGGTCACTTCACCTGCGATTAATTGACCTTTACAGGCACCACAGGCGCCACCACGACATCCATAGGGAAGCGCCAGACCCTCACGCAGTGCAGCATCAAGAATGGTCTCACCACTCTCAACCTCAAACGCCTTGCCACTCTGGGCCAGCGTAACTTTTGAAACTGCCGCTGATGGTGGAAGTTCAATCTCAGCCTCGATAGTGACATCACCTTTAGTCTTGGCGACACAACTGAGAGTGTAGCCCTCTGCTGCATCCTCTTCACTCAGAGCCATCGGATCATCATCGTAGTAGATCTCACCGGAGGTCACCTTACATTTACAGGCACCACAGGCACCGCCCTTGCAGCCGTGAGGCAGCGCCACACCCTGACCAAGTGCCGCATCCAGGATGGTATCACCCTCATTAACGGTAATTTCTACACCACTTGGATCGACTTGAACGGTATGACTCATGCTGCTGTGCCTCTCAAAGACTCTATTTATTTAGTTAAAGGGAACTATCCCGACAAATTTAGTCGGTTATTATACATATATATACTAGTGATAGTAACTACTATTCAGTAATCTGTAACGCTTACGCTGAAAATAATGCACTCATTTGGTGCCCGTCAGAGGTGCATCGGTTCGTGACCATCAGAACACTATCTCTGGCAGGCAGAACAATAAAATGTGGCACGCTGCCCCTGGAGAATCTTTTTAATCGGTTTTGAGCAACCAATACAGGGCTCACCCTCCCTGCCATAAACCTGCAGCTCCTGACTGAAGTAGCCCGGTTTACCATCACCACCGACAAAATCTTTGAGCGTTGTTCCGCCCGCAGCAATCGCCGAATTAAGAACTGACTTAATCGCGTTGACCAGTCTCTGCAATCGTTTGCGACTGATCCGCCCCGCCTCTCGACGCGGATCGATGCCTGCCACATAGAGCGCCTCATTGGCATAGATATTACCGACACCGACCACCACGCTCTGCTCCATGAGATGGAGCTTGATCGCCTTGGCCCGGCTCCGACTCTTCTCTACCAGATAGTCGATATCAAATTGCTCAGAGAGTGGCTCAGGTCCAAGGTGGTTCAGTAGTTTGTGTTCAATGGGATCTCCCTCATGCCAGAGAAATGCACCGAAGCGGCGTGGATCGCTATAGCGCATCAATTTGGCACTCTTCCCTTTGCCAAAGCGGATATCGATATGGTCATGCTTCTGCAGCGGCTCATCAACTGTGGTGATTCGCAGAGAGCCGGACATCCCAAGATGAACAATCAGTGTCCCGCAAACAGCGCTGCGTCGCTTGAATTGAAACAGCAGATATTTAGCGCGTCGCTCTATTGATGAGAGACGAGCCCCCTTTAGCTTCTCAGATAGATCTGTCGGAACCGGCCAACGCAGTTTCGGCTGCCGTACCTCGATCCCGGTGACCTGCTCACCAAGCAGATGTGGTGTTACGCCCCGTCGAGTTGTCTCAACCTCTGGTAGCTCCGGCATTAAAGTGTCGCCTCCTGATCGAGCGACTGAGTCTTTGGTTGAGGAGGAAGGAGAAGTGCCTCCCGTTGCGGACCGCTCAGATGATATTCGATACCTAAATCAGGGCGTTGTAAAATCAGGCCATCATGCTGATCGGCGATGCTCCAGCGCAGCTTCTCACCCGATCGCAGGGTGACCACCACCTCACCAAATTCTGAATCGGTCATACCGATAGGTTCGATATCGACACTGCTGGCATAGCGCCACTGATCAATCCACTGGGCAATCAGATCGCCATTTAGCTCATCCATCTCCTTAAGCTCACTATTGAACGGTTCAGCCTGCCATCCGGCCTCTGTCAGCTGAATCTGATATTCGGGTAGTGTAATAGAGGCGAGCAGTGCTCCATCAGGAATAAGTTTGGAATCGATAAAGTTGGTGTAGCGACTCGCAATCGGATAAAAGGCGCTATCCTTGATGGTCAGAACCTCATCGCCAAGTTGCAGATAGCGATAGGTGTTGAGTGGTGTCTGCGAGCCAAATGTCAGCCGTTGTTCACCATTCAGGATCAATTCAACCTGCGGATTATCGAGCCCATAACTGGCAAGTTTATCCCGCCTGAGAGCAAATCGATTGGTTGGCTCCTGCTGCAGGATCTTCAGGACCGACTCGACCTTATGGTGGTTGGCCCTAACCTGCAGCGGTTCAACCATCTGCCAGTTTTGCTGAGAGTCCCGCTTTAGCAGCACCGACTTTTGTAACCGGTTATTAATTGTGATCTCATTGACCTCATCGGCACTCAATGAGAGTAGTTTTATCGGCTCCGGTCTGCTTTCCACTCCCGGCTCATAGAGGGTAATCATCAGCAGTGCGATTACAGCACCCAGTAGCAGCAGGTTGATGGTTGAGCGTTTCATTATAAAATGATGCCAACTAGCGCTGACGGCGTCGGAGCCAGATCCAGACACCACTACCCAGCAGCAGGCCAGGTATCAAAATCAGAAAACCGAAGCCAAAGAGGATGGCAAGATTTGGGGTCAGCTGCAGATTGATGTCGGGCGCCACCTTGGGTGGAATGGAAATCAGCTCATCATCAAAACTGAGCCAGTTGAGAAGCCGATCACCCAGCTCCTGGTTGGCACCATTGCCAAGGTAGGCGTTACTGATAAAGTCTCCATCGCCAATCACTGCAATGCGCTGACTTGTCGATGCCGTTTCAGTGCCACTTTGATCGCCACGTTCCACACTTCGCTCCAGTAGCACTCCAATATTTAGAGGCCCCTGCTGGTCACTCTCCGCATCAAACTGAATCATCCCTTGAAGCGGTTGATGTTCTGACCAACTGCGCTCAAGTGACTGTAGGAAAGGGATTGCCTGCCA
>JAPHSO010000092.1 GCA_026193675.1 Gammaproteobacteria bacterium
AAAGCGGGGGATCTATCTGTTGGCAAATGAGTTTCGAGATGAGCCGGTTAATCCTTTTGCTCTGGCGCAGCACTTACTGCCTGGTAGCTATGTTTCCGGCGAATCAGCACTAAGTTTTCATGGCTGGATTCCAGAGGCTGTGCGGAGTGTGTTGAGTGTTACTGCCAATGGGAAGTCTGTGAGTTATGAAAATGAGATCTTGGGGAAATATGAGTTTCGGCGTATGACTGTTAATCCAGGCTACTTTCTACAGGCGGTGACAAGGCATGAGTTGCCGCATCAGGTGGCACTCATTGCAGAACCCATGAGAGCGTTATTGGATATGGTCTACTTACGCAAGTTACCGTGGCAGGGTATGGATTATCTACTGGGGGGATTACGTATTGAAGAGCAGGCCATTAGGTCGGTGCCGTCACTAAGCATCACAACATTATTAGATGTATATAAAGGAAAGCGGGAACAGGAATTTATTGAAGAGCTGTTGAGGTCGTTAGGATTATGATTGATTTAATTAAAAAGCGGCTTGCTGAATATAAGGTGACAGGCCCCATTGAGGAAGAGAATGCTCTTAAGGAGATTGTGCAGGAGATCATGTTGTTCTCTTTATGGCAGGCAGGATTTTTTGAGGTGGCGGCATTTCAAGGCGGAACCAGTTTAAGAATTTTACATGGCCTTAATCGTTTTTCGGAAGATATCGATTTTATTCTACGAGATCCTGATCCCACGTTTTCATGGCAGCCCTATTTAGAGAAGCTGACTGAGACCTGTAATGAATTTGGGATTGCCCCAGAAGCGCTAGACAAAAATCACATGGATAGAAATGTGAAGGCTGCACTTATTAAGGACAATTCGATTGCCAATCAACTTAACTTGAGTTTCATGAATCATCAAAGTAGCCAGAAGTTAAAAATTAAGTTGGAAATTGATTGTAATCCACCAGCAGGTTCTGGTTTTGAATACACATATCTTGATTTTCCGGTGGATTTTGAAGTTTGCCACCAAGATATGAGCAGTAACTTTGCGTTAAAAACACATGCGCTGTTATGCAGACCTTATCTGAAGGGGCGAGACTGGTATGACTTTAATTGGTACATCGCCCGAGGGGTAACACCAAACCTGCCTCTACTACAAAATGCCCTTATTCAATATGGCCCATGGGAAGGTGAGAAGTTAACCGTTGACCGTACATGGCTAGTTACTGCATTGGGGGAAAAGATTGCTTCTATTGACTGGAAAGAAGCAGCAGATGACGTGGAACGATTTTTAAAACTTGTGGATCAGAAGAGTTTGTCGCTTTGGAGTGAGAGGTTTTATATGAGCAAGTTGCAGAAGCTTGATGGATTAATGAAGTAAAATAACGTTAGAAAGGAAGCCATGGTGGAACGACAAGAAAGTAAGGGAAAACAGTTGGATTTATATAAAAATGGTGCCGAGAGGTTTATATCATTTTTCAAGGTGGCATCAATATTATCGCTGTTGATTGGTGGATGGGGACTGTTTAATTATTGTGCGCGGGAAGGCATTCCTTTTCCTGTTGATGTTCCTGCAATGATACTCACTGTTGGTGTGGTTGGTGCAGGTCTCTCGTTGGCAGTGACAGTAATATTGTTTTTTCCTAGGCTGGGGATTGAGGGACTTCTTGGTGATGATTATTTACGTCTTTTCCCTAAGAAAAAACACACGAGTAAAATATTTGCGGGATATGTTGGAATACCAACTTTAATTTTCTTTGTGGTTTTTCTTTTTGATGTGGTAGTAGAGTCTCCCATGGAGGAAGTGGCTGATTGGTTGTTGTTAGGTGTTGGGTTGGTTATTGCGCTAATTAGCATTTCGGTTACTGCATATTGTAGCCAAAAAAAGACCGATCGCCTTAAATTCATTATTCTGGGTGGGATGTTGGCATTTATGGTAATGGCCTGGTCATTACTCACTTTGATGTTGTTTGTGAGGTTGCTTGGTTTGTTAGAGATGGAGGGCAAGGAGCTGATCTCATGGGGTATTCTTTTTGCACTACCTGTACTAATACTAGTGATTCTGTACAAAATGATGACCCCTCAGGGGGAAGAGACAAGCAAGAAGTGGAAAGTGTTAATGATTCTTGTACTTTTGGCGCCAATGGTACACCCCAATTTGGCAGGGTATATGGCGGGAAGATCATTGGTGTTGGTAAAAGGTGGTGGTGGCTATGAGTCATCTTATGCCTTAAGAAGAGAGTATTGTGATGGAGCATTCGCGGGTCTTTGTAAAGTTGATAACAACAAAACAGTACAGCTAGCAGTCATGCTTGATATTGGCGATAGGATTTATGTGCGACCTGTTGAGACAGAGCTTGGTGCTAAACAGAAGAAGTTGTATGCCATGCCTGCACGAGCAATTATTGAACAAGACTTGAGTCTTGATATCAACGGTAGTATTTCAAATATATAATATTGGTGACTTGGGATGGGAAAAGGAAAAAGCATACGGATATTTCTCGCGGATGGTAATGTGACTGGAATCCGTCATGGTGAGATCGTTAACTGGACTGGTCAGGCGATGATGGTTCCACGTAAACGCTACAATGAACTCAAGGAGTGGGATGAAGCCTCAAAGCCTGGCGTTTATTTCCTGTTTGGGGAGGACGATAGCAGAGGTGAACCTATGGCCTATATAGGTGAGTCTGAAAATGTCTATGAGCGACTCAAACAACATGTCGATAAAAAAGAGTTTTGGAACGAGGCGGTTCTATTCACCAACAAAGATGAAAACCTTACTAAAGCTCATGCCAAATATCTTGAATCACGTCTGATTGGGGCTGCAAATGAGGCATCCCGCTATAAGATTGAGAACGGGACTGCGCCCCCTCTACCCAACCTGCCTCGTGGTGACAGAGATGCAATGGATGATTTCTTTGATAATCTTCGTCTGTTATTAGGGGCGCTTGGTCACAAGTTACTTGAGTCTGTTTCAAAGGTAATTGTTGATGATGAAGGCGAATCAGGAACCGCTATCATTATTTCAATGAAGCAAAGTGGACTTATTGCGAATGGTCAGTTTACCGATGAAGGTGTAGTGGTATTGCCTGGATCACAGGCTACGAATAATGTGCGTTCTAGCCTGTCGGATGGTTATAACAAGCTCCGAATGAAGTTGATATTTACTGGAGTTCTTGAACAGAAAGAGGATTATTTTGTATTCACACGGGAGTATCTTTTTTCGAGCCCATCGGCTGCTGGTGCAATTGTGTGTGGGCAGGCATGTAATGGCAGAATAATTTGGAAGGATGATAAAGGTCGAACGCTAAAGCAGATTGAGGAAGATGCTTAGCTTTTTATAATTACTGAAGACTAAAAGTGACAGACTCGGTTGAAAAATGAATACACCCTCTCTTAATTCAGCGAGAGATTATTAGCGTGTGAGCATGTTCAAGATCAGGGCTTAAACGAACTCACAGAATCGGTCATAATGCGCCCCCCATTCACTTAGCGGATCTCTCCATGTGGTTTAAAAATCTTACTCTTTTTCGTCTTCCTCTTCCTTTTGAGCTGGACCATGATGCCCTGGATGAGGCGTTACAGAGCGAGGCCTTCCACCCCTGTGGTAAGAGTGTCCCGTTCAGTTACGGTTGGGCCAGGCCGTTGGGGCGTCACGGTGAACAGTTGGTACACACGGTGGGCAGCTATTCGATGATCTGTGCCCGTAAGGAGGAGCGTATCCTCCCCTCGGCGGTGGTGAAGGAGCAGTTGGCCGAGAAGGTGGAGGCGATAGAGCAGGGCGAGGCTCGCTCGGTAGGGCGCAAGGAGCGCCAGCAGATTAAGGATGAGTTGACCCTGACACTGCTGCCCCAGGCCTTCACTCGCAGCAATAACACCTACGCCTATATTGATCGTAAAAATCGCTGGCTGGTGGTCGACTCTGCCAGTGCCACTAAGGCCGAAGATCTGGTCTCCCTGCTGCGCGAATCTCTGGGTGGCCTCAAGGCCCGTCTACCGCAAACCGAAGAGTCGCCACGGGTGGTGATGAGCCGGTGGCTGCGTGGCGACAGTATCCCCGATGGTTTCGAGCTGGGTGATGAATATGAGTTACAGGATGGTGATAAGGAGGGGGCTATCGTGCGTTGCCGCCGTCAGGATCCACTTAGTGATGAGATCCAGGGCCTTCTTGATGCCGGTAAGCAGGTCGCTAAACTCGCCATGAGTTGGCAGGAGCGCATCGAGTTTGTGGTGCCGGAGGATCTCTGCATTAAACGGCTGCGCTTTACCGATACCATCAAGGAAGAGCTGGATGACTACGCCGAAGACCCGGCGATGCAGTTTGATAGTGACTTTGCCTTTATGTCGCTGGAGCTGTCGAAGTTTATTGAGGCGGTAATTAAGGCGTTTGGCGGGGAGAGTGAGGTAGAGCCGGTATAGCCGCTAGCGGAAAATAGAAGCCCTTACCCCAACCCTCTCCCAGAGGGAGAGGGGGTTGGGCATGCTTCCATGGATGGCGAGGGGTCGGAGTCAAATGGATTTACGGTTCTTGCAGGGTGCTGATAGATTCAATCCATTTGACTCCGACCCCGGAAATTGCGACCCCGCAAGTTAAGACTCTTCTGTAGCGTTACGCAGTGCCCGTTGGGCCTCAACCAGTTCTGGGGTCTCCAGGCTGATACGTCCCAGTGTTCCATTTCTAAATTCGTTGATGAGCAGTTCCGACGCCTTATGCAGGTCTATGCGGCCACCTGCGCGCAGGGCACCGCGGCGGCGGCCGATCTCTTCGAGCAGGCCGATATCATCTTTGGGTAGCTCTTTGAGTTTGTAACGGGCCATGATCAGCTCGGGATAGTATTCAAGAAAGTAGCCGGCGGCGTAAAGGGCCACATCTTCAAAATCCATGGCGGTGCTTTTTATGGCGCCGGATATGGCCAGGCGATAGCCGGAGTCTTCATCCTCTACCTTGGGCCAGAGCATGCCGGGTGTATCGTAGAGCAGTACGCCATTAGCGAGGCGGGTGCTATGTTGCTCTTTAGTCACCGCAGGCTCATTTCCCACTTTGGCTAATCTTCTACCGAGCAGGCCATTCATAAGTGTCGATTTACCGACATTGGGTATGCCCATAATCATCACGCGGGCCGGTTTCGCCTCCAGGTTACGATCCACCAACATGGTTTTGGCCAGCTGGGAGATTTTCTGGATTAACCCTTTTGCCTCCCCCTTTTTTTCAGCAACGATGTCGATCGCCTTAACACCCCGCTGTTTTTCGTAGTGCTGCTTCCATGCCATGGTCACAATAGGGTCGGCCAGATCACTTTTATTGAGTAGAGTGATACAGGGACGTGCTCCGCGTAGCTGATCAACAAGAGGGTTTTCACTACTGTAGGGGATGCGGGCATCGAGCACTTCGATCACCATATCGATGAGCGGCATACTCTCTTTGATTTTTTTGCGGGCCTTGTGCATATGCCCGGGATACCACTGAATGGCCATGTCTGTTAATTCGTTTTCTAAGGCTAAAGGTGATTACCTGTAGCGGTGGAATTGCTGTTGAGCAGATTATACAGCAAGCGCAATGGCTATCGTGCAGGAGATCCATTGGATGTGAATCACACCGTACAGGAGTGGGGCTGTATAATGGCTCGGAAGGTAGCAAGGTCAGCAATTTTGGGTGGTTAGGTATATGAGTGAGTTATTAAGCGAATGGTCACCCTCTGAGGCCACGATTGATCTGATTAAGTTAAATGGTTTTGATGATGCGCATATTGAACGGACTGTCACCTACCTGAAAACAGAGACCGAGCTGGAACACATCGATGATATTGATGGTTATAACAACTGGAATTCGTTTTTTATTGTGTTTTGTATTAAGGCGGGTGGAAGCCCTCACAAGCAAGATTAATATCGCACCGAACTGAACTCTTTAGATGAAACAATCAACAATCTGTATCGGTCTGGTTAATCCCAAAAGCCCGGAAAACGTCGGCTCAGCGATGCGTGCATCGGGCAACTATGGGGTCGATTCGGTCTTCTATACCG
>JAPHSO010000308.1 GCA_026193675.1 Gammaproteobacteria bacterium
AAATTTGACTCCGACCCCTGGACACAAACAGGCCGCTCCAGTGGGTGGGGTCGGAGTCAAATCGAAGTTAAACTCTTCTCAAAAATAGATAGACTCAGAAGTTTGACTCCGACCCCTGGACACGCTGGACATATCGGGGCACAAACAGGCCGTTCTCGCACACCCATGTGCTTCACGGCATAAGGACATCCATGGCCAAAAAAACGCCCGAAAGTTCGATTAGAACAATCGGGCGAGCCCCCTCCAATTTTTCAGGTTAGCAAGTCATCGCTAACCCACTAGCAACTACTCGGCAGGTGCATCTCCCACCATCTCGGTCTCAGGAGCCATGCTGCCGCTCTCCTTTGCAACGTAATTGAGATTCTCTTCAGCGAGAACATTTCCATCTTCATCAACAACCGACACGGTCCATACTCCAGTCCAGTTGTGCTGCAGGTTCTTGCTCGACCAGACGCGCCAGCGATCACTGCCCACATTAAAGGTGACTGCCGCACGGGGCTCATCCGCATATTCCCAGCGATGAGTGACACTCTTACCATTCAGGCCACGCAGCTCGGTAAAGAAGTAGACCTTGTTGACATCGTTAGTCAGCTCAACGGTTGAATCTACCGGTTCACGATCCTCTATCGACAGAGCAAATGTTGCACGTGCCGCACTCCCCTCTGCCATAACCTGTGAACTGAATGCGACTGTTGCCAGTGCGGCAACCACAATTATTTTTTTGATCATCCTTATATTCCCCTTCTGTGTAAGTTATCAATCATAGTTCAATAATTCAGAAGGGCGAGATTATCACAAGCTCAAACAACCCACATTTTGTGTATGGTCATTTTGCGACCGGCTTAACACTATCGATAAATTTTCTTGCAGCAAAAGCGAGCATGATCCAGCTAATGAGCATCAAGATGCCGCCAATGGGGGTGATCAGACCCAATCCGCGAATACCGCTGATACTCACCCCGTAGAGACTACCGCAGAACAGAACAATACCGCCGATCATCAGATAACCACTCCAGCGCAGGGTGAGGCTCTGCCGAAATTTGAGTGCCAGCAGCCCAATAATCAGCAGCGCAGTGGTATTAAACATCTGATACTGCACCGCCGTTCGGTAGACCTCCATCGCCGCCGGCGAAAGGGTATCTTTCATGGCATGGGCACCAAATGCTCCCAGAGAGACCGCCAGAAAACCGCTTAGCGCCGCTGCAATAATAAAGAACTTAGCCATGATGATTATTGGATGATGAGGAAGAAAGCCGCTTCCCCACGCTGAATATTAAGTAACAGCTGACGACTACCGCTCAGCGCCTTAGCCAGCGACTTGAAGTTCTGCACCGTTTGGCGGTTGGCCTGAATGATCAGATCACCCTGCTTCAATCCGGCAGCATGGGCCGGGCTGTTCGCCTTTACTTCCGCAACTGCAATCAGCTCCAGATCACCTCTTGGCGTCTTTTCTACAAGTTGGGCCAGTGTCGCACCGGCCAGCTTGGGGTGGATCTGTGCCGCATCGACGGTACTCAGCTTGGGCTCCTCAACGGTCGCCTTCAACTTCAACACCTTCCCTTCGCGCACCACCTGCAGGCGAACCTCTTCACCCAGACGCAGCATGCCGATACGGGTCCGAATATCTGACGAGCGACGAATCTTGCGGCCATTCACTTCGGTAATGATGTCACCCACCTGCAGACCGGCATGATCTGCCGGAGAGCCGGCTGTGACCTGCGTCACCAGCGCACCCTGATGGTTTTTCAAGCCAAACGCCTGCGCCAGCTCGGCGGTCACATCCTGAGCACTCGCCCCGAGATGACCACGGCTCACCTTACCGTTTTCAAAAAGCTGCCTGGCGATATCGCGCGCCATATTAATAGGTATCGCAAAACCGATACCGACATTGCCGCCACTCTTGGAGAGGATCGCTGTATTGATTCCCACCAGCTCACCACGCAGATTGACCAGCGCCCCACCCGAATTACCGGGATTGATCGAGGCGTCGGTCTGAATGAAGTCTTCATAACCCTCAATGCCGAGACCGGAACGACCCAGCGCACTCACAATACCTGAGGTGACCGTCTGTCCCAGACCAAACGGATTACCGATAGCCACCACAAAGTCGCCCACCCGTAGCTTGTCCGAGTCGGCCATCGGCAGGGCGGTCAGCCCATCACCTTTAACCTGGATCAGCGCCACATCGGTATCGGGATCGGTGCCAAGCATCTTCGCCTGCAGGGTATTACCATTCGATAGGTTGACCGAGATCTCATCGGCATTGGCCACCACATGGTTGTTGGTGATGATCAGACCACGTTTGGCATCAATCACCACCCC
>JAPHSO010000346.1 GCA_026193675.1 Gammaproteobacteria bacterium
TCTATTGATGCTGGTGGTCGTGTTGTTAAGACAGCCGGCGGCGATAGCTTCAACTATGATCGCTGTATCGTCTCTCCTGGTGTCGACTTCCGTTGGGATCAGATCGAAGGTTATGATGCGAAAGTTGCCGAAAGTGTTCCACATGCGTGGAAGGCCGGTCCGCAAACTGTCACCCTGCGCAAGCAGCTAGAGGCTATGAAAAATGGTGGAACGGTTATTATCGCTCCCCCACCAAATCCTTTCCGTTGCCCTCCTGGACCTTATGAGCGTGCATCGCTTATTGCCAACTACCTGAAGCATCACAAGCCAAAGTCTAAGATCCTGATCCTTGATCCTAAGGATAAGTTCTCTAAGTTTGGTCTGTTCACCTCAGGTTGGAAAAAGCATTACGGTTATGGCACCAACAACAGCATGATCGAGTGGGTCAACGGCGCTGCGGGTGGAAAGGTTGAAGCTGTTAACGCTAAAACCAAGACCATTACCGCTGCAGTTGAAGACTTTAAAGGTGATGTCCTTAACGTTATCCCAGCACAGAAGGCCGGTAAGATTGCCTTCATTGCAGGTCTCACCAATGACAAAGGCTGGTGCCCAGTTGATCTCAAGACCTTTGAGTCAACCATGCACAAGAACATTCACGTTATCGGTGATGCTGCTGTACAGAGCCCTCTGCCAAAGTCTGGCTATGCTGCCAATTCTGAGGCGAAGGTATGTGCTGCTGCAGTTGTTGCACTACTCAACGACATGAATACGCCTCAGCCATCCTATGTAAACACCTGCTACAGTGTGATTGCTCCGGGTGATGGTATTTCGGTTGCCATGGTTTATCGTTACAACAACGAGACCAAGAAGATCGATAAGGTGGAAGGCTCAGGTGGTCTAACTCCAGGTTATGACAAAGGCTCTATGGAGAATCGTCGCCGTGAAGTGGGTTATGCTCACTCATGGTTCAACAACATCACAGATGATGTATTTGGTTGATAACCAACCTCTATTAATTTAGAGATTTAAAGAGGCCCCTCGGGGCCTCTTTTTTTATGCCTGTAAACTACAATCCACTTTGTTTAATCTATGCCATAACTGAATTTTAAACTTATGGAGAAAATTGTTAATGTCGATAGATCACCATGCTGTCACAGAGGGGATCAAAGAGATTGCCTGCAGAACGTTACTCCCCAATTTTGCTGCAGTGGTACGTGAAACTAAAAGTGATGGAAGTTTCGTTACAGAGGCCGATCTAAGCGCGCAAGAACAGGTTGCAGCGCTACTATATCGGCTGGAACCCGATATCCCAATGCTCGGTGAAGAGATGAGTACAGAAGAGCAACAACAGCTCCTTAATGCTCCCCTTCTCTGGTGTCTGGATCCGCTTGATGGAACAACAAACTTCTCTGGTGGTCTTCCCTATTTTTCAATATCACTGGCACTACTTGGCAGAGGAGAGGCCATATTTGCTCTGGTCTATGATCCTGTGAGAGATGAATGCTTCACAGCCCACAAAGGTAAAGGAGCTTTTCTTAATGGGCGACTATTGATATTGCCTGAAGATGAGCAGCCGATTTCAGGAGCTATCGGTCTAATTGACTTTAAGAGGTTACCAGAACGGTTCGTAACACCTTTAGCCTTAAATCCACCCTACACATCTCAGAGGAGTCTTGGTTCGGTGGCCCTTGACTGGTGCTGGATGGCAGCCAACCGTTGTCAGCTTTACCTACACAGCAGGCAGAAACTATGGGATTTTGCGGCAGGTCTATTGATATTTAGCGAAGCGGGTGGAAGGCACGCCACATTGGATGGGCAGCAGTTGGATTATCATCACTTAGAGAGCCAACTCGCCTTTGCAGCTGTAAATGACTCACTTTTTAAGGAATGGGGTGACTGGTTACAAAACAGGTAAACAGAGAGGAGAAGGTCACTTATTCACAAACAATAAATCCCACTCAAAACTGGATTTTTTAATATGGCGGAGAGAGAGGGATTACTACAGGCTTCCTGCCTTTCGCCCTACGGTCCTGCTTCGCAGTTACAATTTTCTCCTGGAAAATTGCTCAAACCCTCTTTCGGGTTCAAATCCCTCTCTTTTTCAAGACTCTAAAAATAGTAAAACCCGGTGTTAACCAGGTTTTTTTATATGGCGGAGAGAGAGGGATTCGAACCCTCGGTAGGCTATAAAACCTACA
>JAPHSO010000185.1 GCA_026193675.1 Gammaproteobacteria bacterium
AAGGCGCTTATTAGGCCAGTTTTGTAACAAAATCTGCTTCAGTTATTTATTGAATTTATAAAAATTCACTACTGATTCAGTTGGACTCTATTATTAAGATCTGGGGAGGAATGGAAATTGGGAAATGCTGTGGCGGTTGTTGGGGTTTTCCCCAATTTCCGCACTTAAAACAGGAGAAATAGGGGCCGATTTTAGTGAAGTTCCAGTATGAGCATCATGCGCATCAGGTCTGAGAGGGTTGCCGCCTCCATCTTCTCCATCACCTTGGCGCGATGGGCCTCAACGGTCGATTGGCTCACCCCCAGATCGATGGCGATAACCTTGTTACGCTGACCTGCAATCACCAGCTCAAGCACCTCGCGTTCCCGTGGGGTGAGGCGCTCCAGACGGGTGCGAATATCTGCAAGTTTTAGGGCCTCTCCACGTTGGCTGGCATCCTGCTCCATCGCCCGGTGGACACAATCGAGCAGCGCCTGGTCGTTAAAGGGTTTTTCGAGAAAATCGATCGCACCGGCCTGAATCGATTTTACCGCCATCTGCACATCGCCATGACCGGTAATAATAACGATAGGGGGGTGTGACTCCTCCGCGGCTAGTCGTGCCTGCAGCTCTAAACCGCTCATCCCTGCCATCCGCACATCGAGGATCAGACAGCCCTGTTGTGCCTGATCGAACTGATCCAGATACTCCTGAGCCGAGGCGAAGGTCTCAACATTCAGCCCTACCGACTCCATCAGTAGTTGGATCGCACTGCGTACCTCCTGGTCATCATCTACGATGAATACAGTCGATTCACTACTCACGGGCGTTCTCCTTCGGGTTTTAATGGGAGTGTAAAACGAAATACTGTACCACTTTCAGAGCTGGAGTCGAGAAACAGACTGCCATTATGCATATCGATAATCCCCTTGCTGATGGATAGCCCAAGCCCCATACCGCTGCTCTTGGTGGTGACGAAGGGGTTAAAGAGTGACTCCTTCACCTCGCTGGATAGTCCGGGACCGCTATCGGCAACGGTGATGGTGACAGCATTGTTGCCCGCCGCTGCAGTCTCAATGGTCAACTGTCTCTGCTCAGGTTCTGCTTCGCTCATCGCCTCAATCGCGTTGTAGGCCAGATTGAGTAGCACCTGCTGAATCTGAATGGTCTGTAGTGGAATCTTGCCCAATGTTCTATCAAGCTTAAGCTCTACTTTGACCTTCGATTTTCTCGCCTCAGGGGCCAGTAGCAGAATCGACTCTTCGATGATGTCATTGATATCGACCGGCAGCAGTTGCGGCTCCTCTTTGCGCACAAAGCGTCTCAGTTGGCGGATGATCTCACCGGCTCGCTCAGCCTGTTCACTGATCTTTTCAACAATGTCGGAGACTTTATCGGTTTGATCCTGGCCTGAGTCGAGCATGCGGATACAGGCGTGTGCATTGGTGGCGATGGCGGTGAGTGGCTGATTAATCTCGTGGGCAATCCCCGAGGCCATCTCGCCCATGGTATTAAGGCGAGCCACATGGGCCAGCTCAATCTGATGCTGACGCGCCTGCTCTTCGGCCTTCTTGCGATCACTCACATCACGAAACACCACAACACTACCGATGGTTACACCCTTATCATCCTTCAGAGGTGAACTGGCATACTCCACCGGAAAGCTGTTGCCATCTTTTTTCCAGAAGATGTCGTCGCGCACAAAGCGAGGATTACTATCTTTAAATGTGGCATACACCGGGCATTCACAGGCGGGAAATGGAGAGCCATCAGCGCGGGTGTGGTGCAGTAGTTCATGCTGATTTTTACCGATAATCTCCTCCGCCTGCCAGCCGGTGATCTCCTCCATTGCACGGTTTACAAAGGTGGAGTTACCGTTGTCATCGACACCATAGATACCGTCAGTCACCGAATTGAGGATGAGTGCATGTTGGCGCTCCAGGCAGAGTTTGGCTTTTCTCAACTCGCGATTAAGACGCAGGATCCAACTGGTGGTGATCACCATGAAGATCAAAAAGATAGAACCGATGATTAATCCGTAGAAATAGCGCTTAACCACATCACGCAAGGTAAATTTCTTGGGGATGTCGTAGGGGGGCAGTTCCAGCTTGCGAAACAGCTCATGTACCGGCTGATAATCGAGAGGAATGGTCCAGCCTGCGTAGTTGCCAGAGATGGCTGCGGAGTGGTTGGCAGGCATATTGAGCAGAGCGATAGCCACCTTTTGAGCCAGCTCATTAGAGGTGTGCTGCACCTTACTGAATGGCCATTCTGGATAGAGGTGGGTACTTTTTAGAAAGGGAAATGCTTCGGTGGTTACAGGGGAGATCACCTTAAATTCATCAAGTGAGATCTGACCACTATTGTCCATCCGTTCCAGAATATTGGTGCGAACGGTTCCTGCGTGAACCTTGCCATCTCTGACGGCCATGACGACATTGTCGTGAGTGCCACCAAAGGAGAGGGATGACAAATCGCGATGGGGATCGATACCGATATCCATCAACTCTCCCCAGATCATCTGAAATCCACCCAGTGAGGTCTCATCGACCGCCATAAAGTTCTTGCCCTTGAGATCTGCGAGCTTGTTGATGGTGTGGTTGTCACTACGGGTAAAGATAACCCCACCAAACTGGTTGTGAGTCTCGCCCCCCACTTTATTGCTCAGGGTGGCGACTCGCGATACCCGATGGCGAACCTCAAGGTTGACGTAGATGCCAGGATTGACCAGAACGAAATCGACCTCACCGCTGGCTACAGCGGGATCAACCCGGGAGAAGTCGAGCGGAATGAT
>JAPHSO010000200.1 GCA_026193675.1 Gammaproteobacteria bacterium
TCCTCTTTGAGGCCTCCGCAGAATTTCAGAACATCGCGCACCGTGGTACCCAGCGGTACAATCAGGTTGGCCGGGTAATCAATACCTGGTCCTGCCACGGTGACAATACGCTCGATTAATGGCATACCTCTATCAAAATAGTCTGCAATTGCGATGATTGTGCCGACATTGTTGACGGAAATGCCGAGATTGCGCGGCAACTCGCCTGCTGGCACCTCTCTGTCGTAGATCGACTTAATCAGCATCTTCTCAGCACCCTGAGGATATTTGACCTCAAGCGGCGTAACGGTGATGGGTAGTGCAATCTGCTTGGAGAGTGCATTTTCGAGGGCAGCGATCGATTCCGGTTTATTCGATTCGACCCCAATGGTTGCATGTTTGGCCCCTAGCTGTCTGCGCAGGATCTCAATACCGCGCAACAGATCATTGGGTCGCTCAACCATTAGTCGATGATCATTGGTGAGATAGGGTTCGCATTCGGCCCCATTCACCAGCAGCTCATCGATCTGCTGTCCCTCGGGGATTGAGTACTTCACATGGCTGGGGAATGCTGCGCCCCCCATACCGACGATGCCGGCCCGCTGTATCTCTTCGATAAATTGTTCTATCGACAGCGATTCGGGATCCGGCGTGGTTGTGGGATCAACCTGCTGTGAAGCAAACTTGTCGGCCTTAATCACAATCGCCTCTTTAAAACTGCCATCGGTATAGCGGCGAGGCTCAATCGCCTTTACGGTACCTGTTACCGGACTATGAAGTGCCGATGAGATAAAGGCGGTCGCCTCAGCGATGAGTTGACCCCGCTCAACCTGGTCTCCAACTTTGACGATTGCCCTGGCTGGAGCACCAATATGCTGCCCCAACGGCATGATGAACTCTGAACCAAAAGGGACCCGTTGAATCGGCAGATCGACAGTCTGAATCTTATGATCATTGGGGTGAACCCCGTGATTGAAGCTCCCCTTGAACAGATTTAGAAGGTTCAACATTGCCGGGCGCTATCCTTCAGAACTCTGATCGTCATTGCCCTGATTGACGGCATTTGGATTGTATCCGGCAATCGTCATCAGGCTTTCGCGCAATTTCTGGGCGGTCTCCGCTTTGAAGTTTTGCTGAATCTCAGCAATCTGCTGCTCATATTTCTGTTGCAGCTGGTTGAGTTCAGCCAGATGCTGCTCGGAGATATCTGCTTCAGCCTTCGCCCGAACCTCTTCGGTAAATGGAGTGACGACACCGGCCAGCTCCTGCAGCGTACGCCAGCGATCAGTGCACTGGTCTGCGACAGCAACCATTTCCGCTTCAACAAAGAGCTTCTCACCATCAATTTCAACTGTGGCAGACTTTTTGGCACGAGCTGCACTGTCCAGTTGGAGGAACTCGGAGAGTGGTAAAGCGGCACCGTCTTCTTCCGTTAGCGCCCTAAACCAGTGGCTAAAGCGGGCTTCATTGAGCGCCCAGTCACTCCAGCGAGTAATATCGCTGGTCCCAGCGTCAGGCTCATCTGCGCTGAGCCAGCATTGCTCAATATCACGATTACCTTCAAGTGAGATACGGCTACCGAAGACGCCATCAGCCAGTGGATTGGCGCTAAATAGTGGGTTGGCTCGTGCCTCTACAGCTCGCTGTGCTTGCAGCACGGTATCTGTTGTGGAGAAGCCGTGACGTTCAGGGCTTGGGGCATGAATCTGCACCAGAGCAGGTCCCGAATACTTGAGCGCCTCATTAATGACTCGATTGAGGTGTTCTGGGTTTGAGATGGCACTTTGGGCCACATAGGAGCGCCCCTGGAATAGTGCGACCATTGAAAGGTCGTGACTCGCCTGATGGGTCGATGCCACATCGACACCGTGATAGCCGTAGCTATCGAGGCCAAAGTTGAGATCACTCACCACGATCACCTTAACGGGCAGATCTGATTTCAGCAGCCAGAGTAGCTGTGACAGCGAACGGCCACCAAACTCCTGGGCCTCACCGAAGAGTATTAGTGGTGGTGAGATGGCCCGTTCATCATCGGTCAATTCAGTCCAGGCGGGAATCTGCATCTGCTCACTCGCCTTGTTGGCACTCTTTTTCAGTTCGGCCTCGGCCCAGCGTAGCAGGCCAATCGCCTCATTAGATTTACGTACCTGCGCCGAGATAAGACCTGCAGCGATTTGTGGTGCATCACCACCATTTTCCACCAGCGTTGGAACCTGGAATGGATTGTAGGGGTAGGTGGCGGCCCAGCTATTATTAAGACCAGGTGCGGCCACCAGACTATAGCGAGAGCGTCCCAGCCCCTGTTCACCCTCGGTGAGGCTCCAGTGTAGCTCACCGAGGGATTTGGCAATATCAAGTAGTCGTTTGAGACGGGTTGCATCGATTTCATTGCCCTTTTCAAGCACGCTGTTGAGCTGTCCCAGATCGATCTGTCTCTTATCAATCTTTGCCAGAGATTCAGAGAGCTGAGTCAAATCGTCAGTCGGCAAGGCATTGGTGAGGAGTTCACGAATTTCGTCGTTAATGCGCTGATGGACGGTACCCACCTTTGCGCTAAAACGGGCAACCAACGGCTGTTGGTGGTACTCAAGGGTGGCAAGGGCCATACGTAGTGCAATTTTTGAACCTGATGCAGGCTCTGCGCCATCACCGCCGGCCATGGGGAAGGCGCAGTAGCGTGAGAGCATGCGGGCTGCAATAGGGTCCAGGGCTGAGCCAGAGAGACGCTCGATGGTGCTAGAATCGGTATCGGGGAGCTGCTCCCAAATCTGCCACTGACTCTGAGCTGACATTTTCATGGAAATTTCAGTCGATGCGACTAACGCATTCTCTTCGCAACGGTCGATACAGAGACCACAGCCCTTACAGGCATCAGGATTGATCGCCAGAGCGAGCAGGGCACCACCATCCTTTTGAGCCACCTCACCGGCATAGAAGAGCGAATCGGTCACGGCGACCTGAATCGCGCCAAGTTTGTCTGTTATCTGGCTGGCAGCGGCTTTGATACTGTCGAGACGATCGCCTTCGATAGATCCCTTCTCGCAGACCCACTCGGTGGCGGGAGCCAGCAGATCACCCATGGTCAGGTTAATTGCCGTCTCATCTCTATCCCACTCTTTGGCCAGCGTAGCCATGCGACCGGCTATCTTGCCGGAAAGGGGGCGGATGGCATCGACGCCACCCATTGAGAGTGCATTTTCAATGAACTGTTTGGGGGTGACCGCAGAAACGCCAACGGCGCTATCGGGACAGGTGGCCCAGCATTCGCCACAACCGGTACAGTTATTCTCTATAAATACAGGAAGTTGTAGCGCATACTTCGAGTAACTGTTGAAGGTACTGGTCAGCGGTGGAATGGTATTGGTGGCAAGAAATGGATCAGCGCTGAGCTCATCATTTTCGCCATTCTGATAGGGCAGGCCCACCTGATCCCAAAAACGGGGCAGTGATGCGTAGTTCTGATCACCACTCTCGCGTTCACTCAGATGACGCACCGCAAGTGGTATTGTCGATCTGAATTTAGCCTCATCGCCGGCCATCTCAGGGGCTACAGCCAACTCAACCCGGTTGAGTTGCTCAAAACCCTGTTTAAATGATGCACGGTTAATTTCGAGCTCATCGGCTGTTACTGAAACAAAATGTGCCGCTCTAGCCGCTGCTATTGGGCGGAGTTTTGAGTTGAGCCACTCTTTTTGTGTCAGCAGACCAAATATTGAGCCCATGAGCAGCTCACGCTCAGCAACCATCTCATAGTTATCGGCTGCTGGAGTATCGACGCGGTAGATTTCGATATTGGCGTACTGTTCAGCCAGTTTGCTGTTCACTGTGATATCAGCGCCAATCATCAGCACACCACGGCCGCTCAGATCTCCAAGGGCCGCTTTTAGACCCTGTTGTTCGGTCACAATGGCCAGATCAACAGGGCTATTGGCGTCTGCCGTTACCGCTGCTGCGACACCTTTTTTTCGATCGGTTTCACGGAAATGGAGACGATCGGTGAGTCGGTTTCCCCACGCCTGCCATTTCAGTTCGGGATAGCTGCTGATTGAGCGGAGCGGACCTTTGTCCGAGCCGACGCCACACTGCTGAATGAGGCTACCGATCTCATTAATCAGCTGACCGTCGCCAGCCTGCGTGCCACGATAGAGGGCGACGGTTACCGTTGCTTCGGAGCGTTTGGTTTTATGCTCAACATCACCCCGCAGTCCCAATCCGCTAAGTTGTGGGAACTCACGCTGGATCGCATCGAGCAATACCTGACGTTTAGGGTGGCGGCTTGTGGTCTGATTTACCGA
>JAPHSO010000336.1 GCA_026193675.1 Gammaproteobacteria bacterium
ATTGTAAGGCAAACAGTGAGTTCAATCGGGCAGTTAGCCAGTGAAATAGAAAATGCATCCGCTGTTATTCATCAACTTGAATCACACAGTGAAAATATTGGTGGGGTTTTAGATGTTATTAAAAACATTGCAGAGCAAACCAACTTGCTGGCGTTGAATGCCGCGATTGAAGCCGCACGTGCGGGTGAACAGGGAAGAGGGTTTGCCGTTGTCGCTGATGAAGTTCGAACTCTGGCTGGGCGCACACAACAGTCAACAGAAGAGATTCAGGTAATGATCGAACAGCTGCAAAGTGCCGCTGTTGATGCGGTGCAGGTGATGAATGGTGGTAATGAGCGTGCTAATGAATGTGTTGTTCAAGCCTCTGAAGCGGGGGATGCACTGAGCCGAATCACATCAGCAGTAGCCCACATTAATGACTTGAATCGTCAAATTTCAGAGAGAGTTAATGAACAGGAAGGTATGACTGAGGAGGTTGACGACAGTATTGTCAATATTAAGCAGACATCCTTCACCTCTGTTACAAAGGCTAAAGAGGCCATATCAGAAAGTGAAGCGTTAGTGCGCCTCACCGATCAACTTAAAGAGGCTGTGAATCAGTTTAAAGTGTAAAGAGGCTTCATTCGTTATTCATATCTATTCGAAGAAACTTTATTCACATTAACTGCTGCTAAATGGCTTTATGAGATTGACCGATCAAGAACTTTCAGTCTGTTGATTTTCTTACTTGATGATGGGGTAATAATGACCAACTGAATATGTGAGAAAACTTTACTCACTTTTTGAGATCGAGTAACGTCAAACGATGCAACTGCACCATAAAAAAGTAACTCCTTATAAATGAACTGCCTGTGTCTAAGATGACTGATACTCTTAATAATAGTGAGGCGCTATCTCAGGAGGAGATCTTCTACCTTCGTGGAATCAGTAAGATTTTACAGGTGCTGCAGCACCATCAAGATCTTGATGCCCTGATTCAGGATGTCGCCAAAACGACGCTAGAGCTATTCGACTGCGATCGTGTCTTTCTTCTCTATCCGATCGATCCTGATGGCGAGATGTTTCGTGTCCCAGTTGAGGTGACCCGTCCCGAGTATCCTGGGGCGATGGAACTCGATGTTGATATTCCTGTTACTGACGAACAGTCTGCTCTGATGAGTGCGCTGCTAGCAACCAAAGAGCCCATTATCGTAGGCACAGAAGAGATGAAAACGGTGAAGGACGACACACCAGGATTTGTCGAGCATGACTTCATCATGCCACTCTCTGCGATGTTGTTTCCTCTCTATCCGCGTATCGGCAAGCCATGGGCAGTTGGTTTGCATCAATGCAGTTATGAGCGCCAGTGGAGTGAGATTGAGCAACGTCTGTTTGTCGAAATTGCGGAACGACTGGCCGATGCACTCAGTAGTCGACTTCTTCACAATGATCTGCAGAAAAGTGAGTTCAAATATCGCCGTTTGGTGGAGTCTCTGGAAAAAGATTACTTTCTCTACTCTCATGATAGTGATGGCGTTTTTACCTATGTCAGCCCTTCGATTGTTGGTGTTCTAGGCTATACACCCGAGGAGTTCATGGTTCACTACTCCGCATATCTGACCGATCATCCAATGAATCGTGAAGTGGTCAAATATACAGAGGGGAGCCTGCGAGGTGAGATGCAGCCATCCTACGAGTTGGAGATAAAATGCAAGTCGGGCCAAATCTGTCTATTAGAGGTTTCTGAATCTCCCACCTTCAATGATGATGGCGAGGTTATCGCTGTTGAGGGGATCGCTCACGATATAACAGCCTTGAGGCAGGCTCAGAATGAGATGGTTCTGAGTGCCAGCGTTTTTGATCATACCGTTGAGGCGATTATGGTTGCCGATGAAAATCAGCGGATCTTGCGTGTTAATCGCGCCTTTTGTGATATTACCGGCTATAGCGAAACAGAGGTGTTGGGTGAGACGCCGCGTATCATGAAGTCAGGGCGTCAGGATGCTAACTTCTATCAGCAGTTTTGGGCTCAGCTTAATCAAGAGGGTGTCTGGCGGGGCGAGATCTGGAACCGACGTAAAGATGGCTCTATCTTTCCTGCGCGCCAGACCGTCTCGGTGGTAAAGGAGGGGAGCGCACAGGAGCATTACATTAGCGTTTTCTCGGATATCACGGAAGAAAAGAGCTCAAAAGAGCATATCAACCGTCTGGCCCACTACGATACCCTGACCAATTTACCCAATCGCTCTCTCTTCTATGAGCTGTGTGAACATGCCATTACCCGTGCGGAGCGTCGCAAGCAGCGGGGTGCTGTCATGTTTATGGATCTGGATCGTTTCAAACATATTAATGACAGTTTGGGACATGCTGTGGGAGATGCGTTGCTACAGGCGGTTGCTGTTCGGCTATGTGAATGTTTGAGAAGTGATGATGTTGTCGCACGACTTGGTGGCGATGATTTCGCCATACTATTGGAAGAATTTCTGACGGCCGAGCAGTTGACTCAGATTGCAGGAAAGCTACTGGCAACATTTGTGACACCGTTTGATATTGAGGGCTATAACCTTCATGTGACGCCAAGTATTGGCATCAGTATCTTTCCCGATAACGCCAATGATGTGGATTCACTCATTCAATATGCCGATGCCACAATGTATCGGGCCAAAGAGGGGGGTGGGAATCGCTATGCCTTCTATACTCCAGA
>JAPHSO010000195.1 GCA_026193675.1 Gammaproteobacteria bacterium
ACGACATGATGATCAGCTCAACCATGCGTCAACTTGAGATCACCAAGCGGCAGGCGCTTAAGCTCGCTTCCGCCAAGTCAGAGTTTCTATCCAATATGAGTCATGAGATCAGAACCCCGTTGAATGGAATGCTGGGCTTTACCGATATCCTGTTAAAGGATGAATACTCGCCTGAAAAAACGGAGTACCTCACCCATATTCGCTCCAGCGGAAATTTTCTGATGGGGATTATTGGCAACATTCTTGATCTGTCTAAGATTGAGCATGGCTCTATGTCGATTGAAAACCGCTGTTTTGATATTAGAAAAGAGCTGAAGGTGATGTCTCTTTTTTCAGGCAAGTGTACTGAAAACAGAATTACCTATCTTTTTAGCATTGGGCAGGATGTTCCTCAGTACATAATCGGGGATAGCCTGCGTCTGACTCAGATACTCAATAATATTGTCGGTAATGCGATTAAATTTACGCCAAAGGGAGGTAACGTCTCTCTCAATATAGGTGTAACCGATGCTGGAGATGCACTCCACTTTGAAGTGATTGATAGTGGCATTGGTATATCTGAGCAGGATCAGAAGAATATCTTTTCCCCATTTACACAATCTAACGTCAGTATTGGACGTCAGTATGGTGGTAGTGGTTTGGGGCTCTCTATCTCTCAAAAACTACTGGAGTTGATGGGCAGTGAACTTGGTCTGGATAGTCGACAAGGGGAGGGAAGTCGTTTCTATTTTAAGCTTCCCCTGCAAAATTGTGATTGTGAGATTGATTCGGCTCAAGGTACGCAAAAGTTGGTGACTAAAAAGCAACAGCTTAAGATTCTGGTTGTTGAGGATGACAAGATCAGCCAGAAGATGGTCGCTGCACTGTTAAAGCGGTTGGGCCACACTGTAACTGTTGTTGATGATGGTCAGGATGTGATGCCGGCATTTGAGAATGATAGCTTTGATCTGGTGTTGATGGATATTCGGATGCCCATTATGAATGGTGTTGAGGCGACCAGACTATTACGACAACAGGATGTTGATATCCCGATTATCGCCTTAACGGCCAATGTGTTTAAGGATGATATTGAGAGTTATCTGAGTGCCGGTATGAATACGTGCCTGTCAAAGCCCATCGATATTGATAAGCTTGAACAGGTTATTGAACAGTATGTTGCACACAATGATTAAAGATTATTGAGATAGTTTTTCAGAGTAGTTGCGTCGCCTCTTAATTTGATACGCCCCTCTTTCTTGCCGATTTGATGGTCATACATCGGATCGTAATAGTCACTTAGCAGAGCCTCAATCCACTGTTTGTGTGGCTCGGCATCTCCGCTTAGGCGCTGTTCAAGCAGGGCCGCCTCCATAATTTCCTTCAACTTCCTGTGTTGCGGGCCACCGAGCCGTTTACGAATCTTATCGAGACTGCCAAGAAGATAGTCGGACCACCATCTGTAGCCATCCTCTTCACCATAGAGTGCTCGATACTCAGCCAATGCTTCATGGATATACTCCTGGTGCGTGATGGCGACCCGCTCTTCGAGAGGGGCCTCTAACAGCAGAATGGGAGCCTCTTTCATCTTCTGAAAAATCACATCAGGGATACCGCGTGAACCGATATTATGTCCCTCATCTTCGACAGCCAGTGGTAGATTGCCATTGGCCCGATGTTTCATCAGGGCGATTGATAACTCATTCTCAAAGTTGACCTGTGTAGGTTGGGGTTCAGCGCGAGGCCCAAATGCAGAGCCACGATGCTTTGCCAGTCCCTCAAGATCAATGGTGCCAGGAAGACTGTTTAGAAACAGAGTCTTACCGACACCGGTACGACCGCCAATGACGACAAGATCAATCTCATCGGCTGAGGCCTCCAGCTCATTGAGCAGGAAAGTTCTGAGTGCCTTGTAACCCCCCTTGATGCGCGGGTAGCGGATGCCGGTGCTATCGAAGAGCCACTGTTGAGAAAACTTTGAACGCATACCGCCGCGCCAGCAGAATAGAGCTCCCTCAGGATGAGCTTCAGCAAAGCTTAACCATTTGGCGACACGTTGATCCTTAATCTCACCCTGCACCAACTCATGCCCCAGATCGATGGCAGCATCCTGTCCAAGTTCGGCATAGCGGATACCGATCTCATGGCGCTCCTCATCATTGATAAAGGGTTGGTTTTCAACGCCAGGTAGTGAGCCCTGGCTGAATTCGACAGGCGCACGGACATCGAGTAGAGGGGTGTTGTTAAGGATTAATGAACGAAAATCATCAATCTCTGGCAGGTCGTCAAATTCCATCAGCGGCGCTCTTAGCGAACCTCAACCAATGGCTCACCAATGGTGTGGGCTGTTAACTCACCAATCACCTTTAATTCAAAGCCATTGCTACGGGCGATTTTTAGAAACTCGGTCTCTGCCTCCGGTGTAACGGCAACCAACAGACCGCCAGAGGTTTGTGGATCACACAATAGCTGTCGCTGACGTTCTGTGAGTTCGCCAATTTTATGACCATAACTATCGTAGTTACGTTGGGCGCCACCGGGGGAACAGCCCTGATCGAGGTAATCATCGATCTGCTCTAATTTGGGAACGGCAACATAATCGATAATCGCAGCTACAC
>JAPHSO010000225.1 GCA_026193675.1 Gammaproteobacteria bacterium
AAAGGCAGAGCGCCTGCCCAATACCCTATTTTTTGCTGTACCGGGTATTGAAGGGAGCAGTCTAATCATGGCGCTTGATAACCGGGGCTTTGCTCTTTCAAGTGGCGCCTCTTGTGGAAGTGCCAAAAAGGCCCCAAGTCCTGTACTACAGGCGATGGGGATTGATAATGAACTGGCCACAGGCGCTGTTCGCATCAGTTTGGGAAAGATGAGTAGTCGCAAGGGGATTGATGCCCTGATTGGCGCGCTACAGACGCAAGTCACGGCGATGGGTCAGATGGCCGCTGTTGGCTGGTAATGTAAACGAGATTAAATTTTAGGTAGAGAGACGATGAAGCAACCGATCTATTTTGACTACTCAGCAACCACACCGGTAGACCCACGGGTTGCCGATGAGATGTGTCGTTATTTGCGTTATGACGATGGGCTTTATGGCAACGCAGCGTCACGCTCACATAAATATGGTTGGGATGCTGAAGCGGCAATTGATAAGGCGCGCAAAAATGTTGCTGACCTGATTGGTGCCGATCCCAAAGAGATCGTCTGGACCTCCGGTGCGACCGAATCTGACAATCTGGCGATTAAGGGTGTGGCTCACTTCTATAACAAGAAGGGCAAGCACATCATCACCAGCAAGACCGAACACAAAGCGGTGCTCGATACCTGTCGCCAACTGGAGCGTGAAGGTTATGAGGTGACCTATCTCGATCCTGAAGAGAATGGTCTGATCGATATGGCCAAGCTTGAGGCGGCGATGCGTGATGACACCATCCTTGTTTCGATTATGCATGTGAACAATGAGATCGGAGTGATACAGGATATCGGTGCGATTGGTGAGCTTTGCCGCTCAAAGAAGATTCTATTCCACGTCGATGCGGCTCAAAGTGCCGGTAAGGTGCCCATCGATGTACGTGCGATGAAGGTTGACCTGTTATCGCTTTCGGCACACAAAATTTATGGCCCCAAGGGGATGGGCGCGCTCTATGTTCAGCGTAAGCCACGGGTTCGTATCGAGGCGCAGATGCACGGTGGCGGCCATGAACGTGGTATGCGTTCAGGCACCCTGGCGACCCATCAAATCGTTGGTATGGGGGAGGCGTTCCGTATCGCTAAAGAGGAGATGGTTGAAGAGAATGCGCGCATTCTAAAGCTACGTGACCGTCTGCTTGAAGGTGTAAAGGATATGGAAGAGGTCTACATCAATGGTGATCTTGAGCAGCGCGTTCCACAGAACCTTAACCTCAGCTTCAACTTTGTCGAGGGTGAATCGTTGATGATGTCACTCGAAGATCTGGCGGTATCGTCTGGATCAGCGTGTACGTCGGCAAGCCTGGAGCCCTCCTATGTGCTGCGAGCCCTGGGCCGTAGTGATGAGCTGGCGCATAGCTCTCTACGTTTCAGTATTGGCCGTTTCACCACTGAAGAGGACATCGATCTTGCCATAGAGTTGCTGCATAAGGCGGTCACCAAACTGCGTGATCTCTCTCCCCTGTGGGATATGTTCAAGGACGGAATCGATCTATCCACAGTTCAGTGGGCAGCGCACTAAATTATTAGATGTATATTAACTGATTATAATATTCGGTTAATTTTGGTAGAATTCGCGTCCCCAAATACTCCTCTGGAGTGGTGGACGCACTAAACAACACCCTAACTAAAGGTGAGGTAAAGACGATGGCTTACAGTGAAAAGGTCATGGACCACTACGAAAATCCCCGTAACGTGGGAACTTTTGACAATGATGACGACTCAGTCGGCACAGGTATGGTCGGTGCGCCCGCGTGTGGAGACGTGATGCGTCTACAGATTAAGGTGAGTGATGATGGTGTCATCGAGGATGCATGCTTTAAGACCTATGGTTGTGGTTCGGCGATCGCTTCAAGCTCGCTGGTGACAGAGTGGGTTAAGGGCAAGACGCTTGATGAGGCGGCTCAACTCAAAAACAGTGAAATTGCAGAAGAGCTGGCTCTGCCACCGGTGAAGATTCACTGCTCTGTGCTCGCAGAAGATGCGATTAAAGCTGCAGTAACCGATCTGAAGAACAAGCGCGGAGAGTAGCAGTCATGGCGATTACCCTTACCGAAGCTGCGGCCAACCGTGTAAAGGATTTCCTTGCCAACCGTGGTAAGGGTGAGGGGCTGCGCCTGGGCGTTAGAACATCAGGCTGTTCTGGAATGGCCTATGTGATTGAATTTGCTGATGTGATTGACGAGGAAGATACCGTCTTTGAAGATAATGGTGTGAAACTTATCGTTGATGCCAAGAGTATGATCTATCTTGATGGTACTGAAGTTGATTTTGCCAAAGAGGGATTGAACGAAGGATTTAAGTTCAATAATCCCAATGCCAAGGATTCGTGCGGTTGTGGTGAGTCGTTTCAAGTTTAGTGATGGAGTTAACGGGTAAAAACCATTTCGAACTGTTTGGCCTACCCGTACAGTTTGATATCGATCTAACCGCCATCGGAGATCGTTATCGTGAGCTCCAACGTGCCACCCACCCCGATCAGTTTGCGACTGGCTCCGATCAGGAACAGCGTATTGCAGTTGAACAGGCTGCCCAGGTAAATGATGCCTATCAGACACTTAAATCCCCACTGAAGCGTGCACAGTATCTATTGGAGCTGAATGGAACTCCGCTGGACGATACCGATACCCAGATGGATATGGCGTTTCTGTTGCAGCAGATGGCGATGCGTGAGGAGCTTGAGAAGGTGCCTGATGCAGCTGATCCGTTTTCAGCACTCGATAAAATTCGCAATGAGCTAAAGATTGAACTCAACAAAGTGAGTCAGCAGGTCGCGGAGCTGTTGAGCATCAATGGCGACATTGATGCCGCTAAAGAGCCGGTCAAGAAGATGCAGTTCCTGTTTAAGGTCCAACAGGAGCTGGATGAGTTAGAAGAGAGTCTTGCTGAACAGCTCTAACTCAAATTAAAAAACTATTTACGAGATTTAACTAAAAAATGGCACTGTTACAGATTAGCGAGCCCGGTCAATCGGCAGCACCTCACCAGCACCGTCTGGCGGCGGGAATCGATCTAGGAACCACCAACTCTTTGGTCGCCTCGGTGCGTAGTGGCGTTGCAGAGACGTTGCCCGACAGTGAAGGTGAACATCTGCTTGCTTCAATTGTGCGTTACCAGGCTGATGCCGATCCTGTGGTGGGTGCTGCGGCAAAGGCTGCGGCGACGACAGATCCACTTAATACGATTGTCTCGGCTAAACGTTTTCTGGGTCGTGGTGTTGATGATATAAAAACCCTCGGTTCGCGCCTTCCCTACAATTTTGTTGATGCCGACTCAGGTATGCCGCGCCTTAAAACGGCTGCAGGTATCGTCAGTCCAATAGAGGTCTCCGCTGAAATTTTGAAGAGTCTGAAGCGACGGGCTAGTGAGTCACTGGGTGGTGAGCTGACCGGTGTCGTGATCACTGTTCCGGCCTACTTCGACGATGCTCAGCGTCAGGCCACCAAAGATGCAGCACGCTTGGCCGATTTGAATGTTTTGCGCCTGCTTAATGAGCCGACTGCAGCCGCTGTTGCCTACGGTCTCGATAAGGGCTCTGAGGGAATTATTGCCGTTTATGACTTTGGCGGTGGTACCTTTGATATCTCTATTTTGCGACTCAATAAAGGGGTCTTTGAGGTTCTGGCGACCGCCGGAGATTCAGCGCTAGGTGGCGACGACATGGATCGCCTCATTGCCCAATGCATTATGGAGCGGGCAGGGATTAGTGATGATGCAGATCATCAGCAGTTACGCCGACTGATGAAGGTGGCCTGTGATGCCAAAGAGATCCTCACCGAAGTAGATAAGACCAGCTTTAACATTGAGTTAGAGGATGGCACTTTTTGGGAGGGAGAGCTCGACCGTGAACAGTTACATATACTGATTGATCCGCTGATTCGAAAGAGTCTCATCCCCTGCCGACGTGCTCTCAGTGATGCCGGTGTTGAGAAGAGTGAGGTACTCGAAGTGGTTCTGGTGGGTGGTTCAACCCGTGTGCCGCGTGTTCATGAACTGGTGGGCGAATTTTTTGAAGCGACACCTCACTCAGAAATAGATCCCGATAGAGTTGTTGCGATGGGGGCTGCGATGCAGGCCGATGTCCTGGTCGGTAATAAGCCGGACAGCGATATGCTATTACTCGATGTGACACCACTCTCTCTCGGTCTTGAGATGATGGGCGGTCTCTCTGAAAAGATTATTCCTAGAAATACCACCATCCCTGTTGCGCGAGCCCAGGAGTTCACCACCTATAAAGATGGTCAATCGGCTCTTGCGGTTCATGTGGTTCAGGGAGAGCGTGAGCTGGTGAGTGATTGCCGTTCACTGGCCCGCTTTGAACTGCACGGTATTCCACCGATGGCTGCCGGCGCTGCACGGATTCGAGTCACCTTCCAGGTTGATGCTGACGGCCTTCTCTCGGTCACTGCTAAAGAGCAGGAGACCGGTGTGGAGAGTAGCGTTCAGGTCAAACCCTCATATGGTCTGAGTG
The DNA here is from genome assembly GCA_026193675.1 of Gammaproteobacteria bacterium. Lineage (GTDB taxonomy): Bacteria > Pseudomonadota > Gammaproteobacteria > Thiohalomonadales > Thiohalomonadaceae > JAOTST01. Next base: position 4,499 of record JAPHSO010000225.1, read on the forward strand.
ACAATGAGATTAGCTCAATGATCAAAGACTCGATGGAGCATGCCCGTGATGATATGGATGCCCGTAATCTGCGTGAACAACAGGTCGAGACCGATCGGGTCGTTGATGCTCTGCAGGTCGCCCTTGATGCCGATGGTGATAAGTTGTTGAGCGCTGAAGAGCGAGAGGAACTAGATATTGCCGTCGCTAAAGTTAAAGAGGTTCGCAATGGCGATGACTGGCAGAAGCTAAAAGAGGCGGTAGCGGCCCTCAACCGCGCCACCACTGAATTTGCGGCCAGACGTATGAATGCCTCAATCCAGAGTGCCCTTGCGGGTCAATCCCTAGATAGTTTGGAGTAACCGAGATGCCTCAACTGATATTTCTTCCTCATGAAGAGCTCTGCCCTGATGGCGCCGCTTTTGATGTTGAACCGGGCATTACGGTTTGTGATGCAGCGCTCGCAAATGGCATCGAAATTGAGCATGCCTGTGAGAAATCATGTGCCTGTACCACCTGCCACGTTATCGTCCGTGAAGGTTTTGACTCATTGGAAGAGTCAGATGAGCTTGAGGATGACATGCTCGATAAGGCGTGGGGGCTGGAACCAGAGTCGCGCCTATCCTGCCAGGCTGTGGTTGCCGATGAGGATCTGGTCGTTGAGATCCCTAAATACACTATAAACATGGTATCTGAGGGGCATTAATTATGAGATGGACCGATGTATTAGATATTGCCATTGAGCTGGATGAGGCTCATCCCGATGTCGATCCTCAATATGTTCGCTTTACCGATCTGCACCAGTGGGTTTGCAGTTTGAAAGAGTTTGAGGACGATCCTGAGCACTCCAATGAGAAGATCCTTGAGGCGATTCAGATGGCCTGGATCGATGAACGGGACTAACCTTTAAATTTTGAAGATTTATCTCAGTCACTGTTTGAGATAAATTGTCCAATACTTCCGTTTTGGCCTCTTTCTGAAACAAATCTTTTTACGCCCAATCGGGGGTAAATCACCAGCACATCAGCCATTGGCGAAATGGCTGTCTGGCGCGTATAATCCTAAGTTTTTCAATGATCTGACCAGGTTAATACTGGGTTGAATGGTTGAAAATTTACCGAGGCCGGATCCTGGATTGAACAGAAGCGTGGATAAGATAAACCTACTTGGACTCAACAGAACTGATCTTGAAGCCCTCTTCATTGAGATGGGTGAGAAATCTTTTCGTGCCTCACAGGTGATGAAATGGCTCTATCAGGATGGAGTTCATGACTTTGCTGAGATGACCAATCTGAGCAAGGCGCTACGTGAGAAGCTCTCCGAGCAGACTGAAATTGCCCTGCCCGAAGTGATCGAAGATCATCCCTCTGTAGATGGCACTCGCAAGTGGCTGTTTAAGCTGGATGGTGATAACAGCATTGAGACGGTGTTCATCCCTGAAGAGGGGCGTGGAACACTCTGCATCTCATCACAGGTCGGCTGTACCCTCTCCTGTAGCTTCTGTTCCACAGCTCGTCAGGGCTTTAACCGCAATCTCTCTGCAGCTGAGATTGTTGGTCAAATCGTACTTGCCGCCCAGCTTTTGGGTTGGCCTGAGACACAATCAGACCGAAAAATCACCAATGTTGTACTGATGGGGATGGGGGAGCCACTGCTCAATTTTGATGCGGTGGTTGCTGCGATGGATATCATGCAGGATGACTTTAGCTTTGGTCTCTCCAAGCGACGTATCACTCTGAGCACTTCCGGTGTGGTGCCGATGATTCATGAATTACGCAATGTGAGCGATGTGAGTCTGGCAATTTCGTTGCACGCATCAAATGATAAACTCCGCGATCAACTGGTACCGATTAATCAGAAGTATCCAATTGCTGAGCTGCTCGCCTCCTGCCGTGACTATGTGAAGGGTAAAGCGGGTCGCACCAGAATCACTTTTGAATATGTGATGCTCGAAGGGATCAACGATTCTGATGCCGATGCGCGGGCATTGGCGAAAATTTTACAGAATGTACCTTCAAAGGTTAATCTGATCCCTTTCAATCCATTTCCCGGTTCGCCATATAAGTGTTCATCGATGAATCGCATTAACCGTTTTCGTGACATTGTTCACAATGCCGGAATTACTACCGTGACACGTAAGACCAGAGGTGATGATATTGCTGCAGCCTGTGGACAACTGGTGGGTGAGGTTAATGACCGTACCCGCCGCAGTCAGCGTTTTGAGATCTCAGTAGAGAAGGTGGCAAGTTAATGGTCCGTTTGATCGCGATAACACTATTTTTAGTGGGGTGTGCCGGAACGCCGAACCAAACAAAGCTTAGTTACAATCCTAAGGCGGCTGAGGCAAATGCTGAGTTGGGTAAGAGTTACATGCAGCGCGGTAATAATACTGTTGCTTTGAACAAACTGAACAGGGCGCTTGAGTTCAATCCAAAATCAGCAAATGCTCATCACTATATTGCAGAACTCTACCGTCGCGTCGATAAACCTGAAGATGCTGACAGACATTACCGTCTGGCTATCGACAATAGCTTGAATGACTCCGCGCTGTTTAATAACTATGGCGTGTTCCTTTGTGGAGAAAAGCGTATTGATGATGCGATGGTTCAGTTTGAGAAGGTTCTCAAAGATCCGGTCTACCGTTATCCAGCACAGGTTTACGAGAATTTAGGGATATGTATGGCCCAGAATGGCCAAATGGTTGAGGCAGAAAGAAATTTACGCAAGGCGTTGAGCATTAATCCAAAATTACCGAAGTCACTTTTTGAGTTATCAAAAATCAGTCTTAGCAATGACAAATTGTTTTCAGCACGGGCATTTATCAATCGCTATGAAGAGAATAGTGAGCAGAGTGCAGAGAGTCTCTGGCTTGGGGTAGAGATTGAGAAAAAATTTAATAATCATGAGGCTGTAAAAAAGTATGGAGAACAGCTACTTGAAAAATTTCCCCTCTCTGACGAGGCGGAGAAATACCATCGGTTAACAAAAAGATGAGTGATTCGCCAGAGCAGCTTCAGGAAGAGAAAGAGTTACCAACTATGGAACAGTTTAGTGCGCTTTTGAAAAAGACTCGTGAATCCAAAGAGATCAGTCTGGAGAAGGTTGCCAGCGATCTACGTCTGAATAGTGCTCTGATTCAGGCGCTTGAAAATAGTGATTCAGAAAATCTCCCCTCGAAGATATTTGTTATGGGATATCTGCGAAGCTATGCCCGTCTACTGGGTGTTGATGAGAGTGGATTAGAGCAGATTGATCTATCAGCTATTCAATCCTCGGTTGATGTGAAGACCAATCTGGCCGGGCCATCAGAAACGACCAGCAAGCATCTATCCGTCCGTTTGGTGACCTATCTGATTGTTATCGGTATCGCTTCGTTGTTGGGGGCCTGGTGGTTCTCTATGCAGAGCGACATTTCAAAGATTATGGCGGTTGATGAGTATCAGCAACAGAATGAGTCGGTTAGTAATGATTCATTTGCACTTCCTGAGCAGAGTGGCGATGCTGAAGAGAGTCCGGCTCTAGCTCCTGAACCTGAAGTTTCTGCTGATAGTGATAGTGACGAGGCCGATCAGAGTCCGGTTACTGTGGTCGCGGCCCCTGCAGATGATGTTGCAGCTAATGATTCTGCAGTTGAAGAGGTTGCCGCTGAGCCGCAAGTGGAACCTGTTGCTCAGTCTGAACTGACCATCACCTATCTTGACGATAGCTGGACGGAGGTCTCTGATGCCGATGAAAGCAGATTGCTTTATGGGCTTTATAAGAAGGGACGTGAGATAGTTCTTCAGGGTGTTGCGCCATTTACCCTCTTCTTTGGCTTCGCCCCAGGGGTGATTGTGACGCACAATGAGGAGCAGATTGACCATACCGCATTTCATAAAAATGGTGTGGCGCGCTTCAAGGTTGGTAAGGCGGAAGATAACCATCTGCCAAATGAGAACTAACCCCTCCAATTCATTGCCTTAAACAAGGGTAAATATGATTCCTGAAAACAGTATCGTGCGACGCAAGTCGCGTCAGATAATGGTCGGCTCGGTAGCGGTAGGTGGTGACGCCCCCATAACCGTGCAGAGTATGACCAATACCGAAACCTGTGATGTTGATGCCACGGTGGCGCAGATCCGCAGGCTAGAGGCTGTGGGTGCCGATATTGTGAGGGTCTCAGTACCCTCGTTAGAGGCGGCAGAGGCCTTTGCCAGAATTCGTGAACAGGTTGAAGTTCCACTGGTGAGTGATATTCATTTTGATCACAAAATTGCACTTAAGGTGCTCGATCTAGGGGTCGACTGCCTGCGTATCAATCCGGGCAATATCGGTAAGGATGAGCGTGTTCGAGCGGTTGTCGAGTCAGCAAGAGATCATAATGTACCGATTCGCATTGGTGTCAATGCCGGTTCGCTGGAGAAGGAGATCCAGAAAAGGTACGGTGAGCCAACACCTGCTGCGATGGTGGAGTCGGCAATGCGCCATATCGATATTCTAGACCGTCTCGATTTTCAGAATTTTAAGGTGAGCCTCAAGGCCTCAGATGTCTTTATGACCGTAGCCGCCTACAGAGAGCTGGCAGGACAGATTGAGCAGCCGCTCCATCTGGGAATTACCGAAGCGGGTGGTTTTCGCCCAGGCACGGTAAAGTCAGCTATAGGGCTTGGAATGTTACTGGCAGACGGTATCGGTGATACAATTCGCGTCTCACTCGCGGCTGATCCCGTGGAGGAGATAAAGGTCGGTTTTGATATCCTCAAAAGTCTACATCTGCGTAGTAAGGGGATTAACCTGATCGCCTGTCCATCCTGCTCACGGCAAAATTTTGATGTGATCGCTACGGTTAATGAACTGGAGTCACGCATTGAGGATATTCTTGAGCCGATGAGTGTAGCGGTTATCGGTTGTGTGGTTAATGGCCCGGGTGAGGCGCGTGAGGCAGACCTTGGTCTGACTGGCGGACAGCCCAATCTGCTCTATATCAACGGTGAGCCAGATGGCAAGTTGAACAATGAAGAGCTGGTTGATCGCCTGGAAGCACAAATTCGACAGCAGATTGAAGATAGAAAAAAGTAGCAGATCACTGAGTAGTCTCGGAGTAATTTTTGGCGCAACAGATTAAAGCGATTCGGGGGATGAATGATATCCTGCCGGAAAATATTCATTACTGGCATCGTATTGAGGGGACAGTACGTACCCTGCTCGGGCGTTATGGCTATAACGAGATCCGTATGCCGGTCATTGAGAAGACTGAACTTTTCAAACGTTCGATTGGTGAAGTGACCGATATTGTCGAAAAGGAGATGTATACCTTTGATGACCGTAACGGTGACAGCCTGACGATGCGCCCCGAAGGGACTGCCGGCTGTGTGCGTGCCGCAATTCAAAATGGACTGCTGCACAACCAGACCCAGCGACTCTGGTATCAGGGAGCGATGTTTCGTTATGAGCGACCTCAGAAGGGGCGTTACCGTCAGTTTCACCAAATTGGTGTTGAAGTATTTGGTATGGACGGCCCTGATATTGATGCCGAATTGATTTTATTATCGGCACGTCTCTGGCGTGAACTGGGAATGGAGTCGATGGTGACCCTGCAACTCAATTCATTGGGTAGTGCAGATTCGCGCGCGGCCTATCGTGACAAGCTAACGGCCTATCTTGGCCAACGTAAAGAGCAGCTTGATGAAGATAGCTTGCGTCGCCTCGATTCAAATCCATTGAGGATTCTTGACAGCAAAAATCCCGATATGGCCGAGCTCATTGCCAATGCGCCAAAGTTGACCGAAGAGCTTGATGACGAGTCCAAACAGCACTTCGATGCGCTGTGCCGAACGCTTGATGCGGCAGGGATTAAATATGAGATAAACCCATGTTTGGTTCGTGGACTCGATTACTATAGCAAGACAGTCTTTGAATGGGTCACCGATCTCCTTGGGGCTCAGGGAACGGTCTGTGCGGGTGGTCGATATGACGGGCTAGTAACTCAACTTGGAGGCAAGGAGAGTTCAGCGGTCGGTTTTGCCATGGGTATTGAGCGACTTGCTGTGATGATGCAGGAGAATGGCCTGGGTGGCGATGATCATTACCCAGACGCCTACCTGGTGCAGGTTGGTGAGCGGGCGATGCAACAGGGTATGATCGTTGCTGAAAAGATGCGCGATGCATTGCCAGGACTCAGATTGATCACCCACTGTGGTGGTGGCAGCTTTAAGAGCCAGTTTAAGAAAGCGGACAGGAGTAATGCTCAGTTTGCCCTGATATTGGGTGATGATGAGATCGATAAGGGCGAGATAGGCATCAAACCTCTTCGAGGTGGTGAGCAGCAGTTGCTGACTGTCGATGCTGCAATTGAATACTTACAACAACAGATTTAGAGAATAGAACGGAGACAGGCAACGTGGAAATTTACCAGACAGAAGATGAACAGGTCGATGCGATTAAGGCATGGTGGGAGAAAAATGGTAAGAGCACACTTCTCGCGATTGTGATTGCTCTGGCAGCCGTTTTTGGCTGGAATAACTGGAATGATCACCAAAAATCACTCTCTGAGTCTGCCTCAACACGCTATCAAATGATGCTCTCTCAAGTTGTCAAAGATAAAAATGGTGCTGTGGCAATGGGTGAGTCATTGAAGCAAGAGTTTAAAGGGAGCCACTATTCAGTGTTGGCGGCCCTGATGATTGCCAAAATTGAGGTGGAGCGTAACCAACTTGAAATTGCTGATGCTGAGCTCCGTTGGGCTGCAGCGCAGAGTAAGAATCCCATTTTTGTTGATCTGGCAAATAGTCGTTTGGCTCGAGTGTTGTTAGCTCAGGGGCGAGCCGATGAGGCGCTTGAGACACTCTCGAAGATTAAGAGTGAAAGTTATGCCGGTCTGATTTCAGAAATTGAAGGTGATATCTATATTACTCAGGGTGATCGAGAAAAGGCACGTGCGGCCTATCAGAAGGCTCTAACCGGTTATGCTGAAACACCCGAAAAGAGTGAGTTGGTTCAAACCAAATTAGATGATCTCAACTAAGCAGATTATTTTACAAATCGAATTACTGTGAAAAACATCTATCTGCTACTTCTGTTGGCCCTTGCAGGCTGTTCAGTTGCCCCCGTCTCAGAAGAGGGGGCGGGCTATCGTGCGGTTGACTCTATCTGGACCATCCAGGTGGGACATGGGACTGAAGGCCGACACCTTCTACATGCTCCCGTTGTCGAAGGCGACAGACTCTACGCGGTGAGCTACCGAAATATTATTGCCGTCGAGCGCGAAAGTGGTAAAGAGATTTGGCGGAAAAATTTTGAGAGTGCGATTAATACCGGGGTTACCGTCGCCGGTGATCTGCTGCTGTTTGGCGGTGATGCTGAGATTGTAGCTATCTCAAAGTTAAACGGTGAGCTCATTTGGCGTGCACAGGCCAATAGTGAAATATTGGCTGTCCCGGTTGTCGCTAACGGACTGGTTTTTATTCGAACAGTTGATGGAAATCTGACCGCCCACGACATTGGTAGTGGCGAACAGCGATGGATCTATCAGTTTAGAGTTCCAATCCTTAGCTTGAGAGGTGATGCTCCACCCTCTGTTCAGAGCGACAGGCTTTTTGTGGGAACAGCCGGCGGCAAGGTGATTGCTCTGGATCCTCAGCGTGGAGACCTGCTCTGGGATAGCGCTCTGGCGGTGGCCCATGGTCGGAATGAGATTGAACGTCTGGTCGATATTGATGCGCCGCTACTGACAACCGTCCATGGGGTTGTCGCCTCATCATATCAGCAGGGAACCATGTTAATGACGCCGCAATCGGGTCAAGTGATCTGGAAGCGAGATTTTTCAACCATTGGTGGCCACGCTTTTGATGGTGACAGGCTCTATTTTGGTGATCTTGAGGGTGGGATATGGTCTATCTCTGTAGATAGAGGCGCCACATACTGGAAGCAGCCCAGCCTCGAAGGTCTTGAGCTGACAAGACCAGCGCTACAGGCCGATATGATTGTTCTGGGTGATAACCGGGGATACGTCCATTGGTTTGCAAAAGGTGATGGTTCAAAGCGCTTTAGCAAACGGGTAGAGACTCAGAAGGAGAAGTTCCCGATTAAGAGCGCTACCGCTGATTACAACAAGAGTTTTAATGAGAGCAGGGCAATCCTGGCATCCCCACTAATTGTTGATGATTGGGCATATCTCATCGATCAACGTGGTGTGCTTGAGGCGTTTAGGCTGAGTAGATAGAGATGAAACCTGTTATAGCCCTGGTGGGGCGCCCCAATGTCGGTAAATCGACCCTGTTCAATGTGCTAACCCGGACCCGGGATGCCATTGTGGCAGACTTTCCCGGGCTTACTCGTGATCGCCAATATGGTAAGGGAGTGTTGGGTGACGAAGATTATCTGGTTATCGATACCGGTGGTCTGAGCGGTGATGAGAGCGGTATCGACGGTGAGATGGCGGGACAGTCTCTACAGGCGATTGAAGAGTCCAACGCCGTGCTGTTTATCGTAGACGGTAAACAGGGGCTGACAGCCGCCGATGAAGGTATAGCCAAGCATCTGCGTCAGACAGGAAAGCAGGTCTTTTTAGTCGTTAACAAAACAGATCGCATTGATCCCGACGTTGCGATTCTCGATTTCTTCTCACTGGGTCTTGGTGAGCCGATGGCGATCGCGGCTGCACATAATCGTGGTGTTCGTTCTCTTATCGAAGATGTGTTGGCAAACTTTACCCCTGCTGAAGAAGATGAAGATGAGCAACAAGGTATCAAAGTTGCCATCGTTGGACGTCCAAATGTTGGTAAATCGACACTGGTTAATCGC
>JAPHSO010000187.1 GCA_026193675.1 Gammaproteobacteria bacterium
AGATGGTCGCAAACTGAAGGCGGTCATTCCTGGCGGTAGCTCAACCCCCGTCCTCACTGCCGAACAGGCGATGGCGATGGATATGGATTATGACTCGATCTCCAAGGCCGGTTCGATGCTGGGTGCCGGTTCAGTGATTGTGATTGCTGAAGGGACCTGCATGGTCAAAGTTCTAGCACGTCTCTCTCACTTCTATTTTGAAGAGTCGTGTGGCCAATGCACCCCTTGTCGTGAGGGAACAGGTTGGCTATCACGTATTGTCCATCGCATTGAGCATGGACAAGGGCGTCCAGAGGATCTGGAGCAGCTTCTTGGTGTGGCCGGAAAGATTTCAGGACATACCATCTGCGCTCTGGGTGATGCTGCAGCGATGCCTGTACAGAGTTTTGTTAAACAGTTCCGTGAAGAGTTTGAATATCACATCGAGCACAAAAAGTGTCAGGTGGGTTCGTAATGGTCAATATTGAAATAAACGGTAATGCGTTAGAGGTTCCTGAGGGAACCATGCTGCTTGAGGCCGCCGATGGCGCAGGCATCACCATTCCGCGCTTCTGCTACCACAGTAAATTGTCTCTCTCTGCCAGTTGCCGTATGTGCCTAGTCGATGTGGAGAAGATGCCCAAGCCGCTGCCTGCATGTGCTACGCCGGTAGGCGAGGGGATGGTTGTCCATACCCGCTCACCCAAGGCGATTGCTGCCCAGCGTGCAGTGATGGAATTTTTACTGATTAACCACCCACTCGATTGCCCTATCTGTGATCAGGGCGGTGAGTGTGAGCTGCAGGATGTTGCAGTTGGTTATGGAAATGACACCTCTGAATATGTTGAGGAGAAGCGGGTCGTCACCGATCCCTCTCTCGGTTCGCTCATCTCCACCGATATGACCCGCTGTATTCAATGCACTCGTTGCGTCCGCTTTGGTCAGGAGATTGCCGGTCAGATGGAGCTGGGTGCTCCAGGCCGTGGCGAACATATGCATATCTCGACCTACCTGCGTGGTAGTGTCAGCTCTGAACTGTCGGGCAATGTGATTGATCTCTGCCCCGTTGGTGCACTCACCTCCAAGCCGTTCCGGTTCCATGCCCGTTCATGGGAGTTGAGTCATCACGACTCGATCTCATTGCACGATGGTCTGGGCTCCAATCTACGTGTGGATGTTCGTCGTGATGAGGTGATGCGGGTTGTGCCTAACGAGAATGAGTCGATCAACGAGTGCTGGATCTCAGATCGTGATCGCTTTAGTTACCGGGCCCTGCAGCATACAGAGCGTCTAACTCAACCACAGATTAAACGTGACGGCGAGTGGCAAACTGTCGGTTGGGATGATGCCCTCACCTTCGCGGCGGAATCATTGCAAAAGATTGTCAAAGAGCATGGTGCAGAGCAGTTGGGTGCCCTGGCCGGTGGTGAGTCGACCAACGAAGAGTACTATCTGCTGCAGAAATTTATGCGTGGGGTTGGAAGCTCAAATATCGATTACCGTCTGAAACAGGCTGAACTCTCAGACTCTGCAAGCGACCCAAGCTTCCCATCAATCGGGCAGTCGATTACCGATCTCGAAAAGAGCGATGCGGTACTGTTGGTAGGCTCCGATCTGAGAGCTGAGATTCCGCTGCTGGCACAGCGTCTGCGTAAAGCGGTACGTCATGGGGCGAAAGTCTCTTCTATCGCTGCAATCGATGTATCGCTCAATATGAAGAGGCATGCCTCTGTTGTCGCTGCGCCGAATCAAATTGCCAATAGTCTGGCATCTGTTGCTAACGCATTGACTGCACTTGGAGCCACTGCGCCATCAGAGTGCGCTGCTGCAATCGGTTCTGCACAGAGCAGCACTGAGAGTGAGGCGATAGCCAAAGCGCTTAAAGAGGGAACCAATAGCACCGTGATGGTTGGTGCCATGGCCTATGCCTCTAACGATTTTTCTCAAATTCGCCAACTGGCAGCGGCCGTTGCTCAGATGAGTGACAGCAGGCTGGCACTACTCGATCCCGCCGGGAATGCTGCAGGTGCAAGCCTCGCGGGCGCCCTGCCTCATCGCGGTGTGGCCGGTACTACTATTGATAAGCCCGGTATGGACTGGCGCGCTATGATGGCATCAAACCTAAAAGGTCTAATCGTTCTCAATAGTGAGCCAGAGCTTGATGCTGCTGATTCGGCTGCGACTCTGCAGGGATTGGCAAACAGCGGTTTCGTAGTTGCACTGAGCGCCTTTGACAGTGAGCAGATGCGCCAGAGTGCTGATGTGATGCTGCCGATTGCGACCAATTTTGAGTCGGCTGGAAGTGCCGTTAATCTTGAGGGGAGCTGGCAGCGCTTCAATGCGGCGGTCAATCCTCCTGGAGAGGCGCGTCCCGCATGGAAGATTCTACGTGTGATGGGTAACCTGTTTGATTTGACTGGTTTTGAACAGTTATCTGTCGATGATGTTTATGCGGAACTCCAGGCAGAGTGTGAAAATAGGGAATATCGTCCGCTGAGTTTTGCTACGGTCGAATCGACCTCAACAGCATCGACGCTTCAGCGCATTGTGGCTCCTTCTCTCTACCATGTCAGTGCGACTGTACGACGTTCTGATGCACTACAGGCGACTGAAAGTGCAAATGAGGCCCATAATCTTCGAATTAATAGCGCAACGGCCTCCAGGCTGGGGATTGCGGATGAGGGAGAGGTCACTTTAACAGAGGGCGATTTCTCAAAGAATATGGCGATGAAACTGGATGACTCAATTGCAGACGACTGTTTTGTGTTGGCTGCAGGAACATCGGAGTCTGTCGGCTTTGGTGTCGATGGCAACTTTGAGATAGGTGGGGTGTAGCACGATGGTTGAACTACTCTACTCACTATTTGAAAGCCTCGG
>JAPHSO010000271.1 GCA_026193675.1 Gammaproteobacteria bacterium
CACCTGATTCCAGCCGTTATCACGAACCAGATGACTCAGCAGTGCCGACTTCTTATCTTTATCAACCTCAAACACCGACTGTTTCACGGACTTGGCCGCAGCATTACGGGGGCTTACTGAGATCTCAACCGGATCATTCAGCAGCCCCTTTGCCAAAGTGCGGATTTCACCTGAGAAGGTGGCCGAGAAGAGCAGGTTCTGACGCTTTTTTGGAAGCAGTGCCAGAATCTTTTTAATATCACGGATAAAGCCCATGTCGAGCATGCGGTCTGCTTCATCCAGCACCAGAATCTCCAGATGATCAAACTTCACCGCATTCTGACTATAGAGATCGAGTAGACGTCCTGGCGTGGCGACCAGTACATCGGTCCCTTTTCGCAGACGCATCATCTGCGGATTGATCTTCACACCACCAAAGACGACCGTTGAGGTTAGAGAGATATGTTTACCATACATCTCTACACTATCGGCCACCTGTGCCGCCAGTTCACGTGTTGGTGTCAGCACCAGTGCGCGCGCCTGATTCGGCTTTACCTTTTTGCCGTCAGATAGAAGTTGTAACAGAGGCAGAGTAAAACTGGCGGTTTTACCGGTGCCGGTCTGTGCTGCGGCCATCACATCGTGGCCCTGCAGTACAGCGGGGATGCCCTGTTCCTGAATGGGTGAGGGTTTGTCGTAACCTTTATCTTTAATGGCGCGCAGCAGAGGCTCGGAAAGTCCGAGGGTGGTAAATGGCATAGGGGGGTACTCGATTAACTTATGCGGATTCCGGTAACAACCGCTACTGGAATGAATTGGCGCACATTATACCCCAATAGTCTGGTGTATGAGCACACTAATCATCGGTAGAGGGCTCTGTTACTAGATCAAAGGCAACATTAAGTCAGTATGACTCGGACGCCTCTCAGTCAATAATCGGCTAACTTTCCACGAAACCGAAGCCACCGCCACCGGGAGTTGCAATGGTCAACCGGTCACCTGAGTTAAGATGGATATGGGCCTTCCCACCAAGCAGTTCACCATTTAGACGGTTCTCGCCAACCTGCCCATCTTCACCACAGGCCAATCCCCAGGGTGGATTGATACGACGTTCAGTCAGCAGGGTCGCTTCGGCAGGGGCCAGAAATTGATACTCCCGTATCAAGCCATCGCCACCGCTGCGACGACCATTACCACCGGAGTGGTCACGAATCGCATAACGGGTGATACGCACCGGATAGTTCATCTCCAGCACCTCAATCGGTGTATTGAGGGTGTTGGTCATGTGGGTCTGTAGTCCACTCAGCCCTCCTCCGGTACTCCCGGCCCCCATGCCGCCACCGATGGTCTCGTAATAGTCCCAGCTCTTTTCATCTGCATTTGTAGCGCGATGGCCCATCGCCAGATTATTCATACTGCCGTGGCTCGCGGCAGGTATCCGCTCGGGGATCGCCTGTGACAGTGCCCCAGCGACCAGATCGACAACTCGGGTACTGGTCTCCACATTGCCCGCAGCAACTGCCGCTGGACGTTCTGCATTGAGCAGACAACCTTTGGGGGCGGTTACACTGATCGGTTTGAAGGCCCCTGCGCAGGCGGGGGTATAATCGGGTAGCAGGCAACGGAACAGATAGTAGACCCCGGCGACGGCCACTGAGAGCGGACAATTCACATTGCCTGCGGTCTGCTTTGTCGTGCCACTAAAGTCGACCAGCGCCGAGCTTTTTTCAACAGTGATGGAGACTACCAACAGTAGATCGTGGTTTCCAAGACCATCATCATCAAGGTAGTCCTCAAAGATGTACTCCCCCTCAGGAATAGTGGCCAGTTCAGTTCGAGTCAGCTTTTCCGCATACTCATTGAGTGCCCTGACCGCATTCCGGTAATTTTCCTGTCCCATTGCAGTAATGAGATTAGCCAGACGTGAAACACCGGTGCGGTTGGCGCTAATCTGCGCCGAAAAGTCACCATCAAGATGATGTTCACCATCGATCTGTTCAAAAATGGAATCGATCAACGTCTGGTTCAGTTCACCCTGCTCAATCAGGTATGAAGGTGGGATCACCACCCCCTCCTCCTCTAGAGATCCAGAAATTGGCATTGATCCGGGGGTCGAGCCACCAATATTGGCATGATGGGCCCGATTGACCACAAATGCGGTGAGTTGACCTTCAATAAATAGCGGTGCAATCAGGGTCACATCGGGCAGATGGGTGCCCCCCATGTAGGGATCATTGACCACCACCATATCGCCCTCATGCCACTCCAGTTGCGAGACGATTCCGGCCATCGCAAAGGTCATACTCCCGAGGTGCACCGGGATGTGGG
>JAPHSO010000101.1 GCA_026193675.1 Gammaproteobacteria bacterium
GACAATACAATGGCAACGACAATTACAATTGATCCGGTCACGCGAATTGAAGGACACCTCCGCATAGAGGCAGAGACCGATGATAATGGAGTGATCACTCAAGCCTATAGTAGTGGCACGATGGTGCGGGGAATCGAGATTATCCTGCGTGATCGTGATCCGCGTGATGCCTGGGCCTATGCGCAACGGATTTGTGGCGTCTGTACGCTGGTTCACGGTATCGCTTCAGTTCGCTCAGTTGAGAATGCACTCAACTACACCATTCCCCATAATGCACAGATCATTCGTAACCTGATGATTGCCGCTCAATATGTCCATGATCATGTGATGCACTTCTATCATCTGCATGCACTTGATTGGGTGGATGTGGTTTCGGCTCTCAAGGCCGATCCCAAGGCGACCTCTGAACTGGCCCAGTCGATTAGCAGTTACTCAAAATCATCCCCCGGCTATTTTGCCGATGTGCAGAAGAAGGTGAAGGGATTTGTTGAGTCGGGTCAGCTCGGTATTTTTAGCAACGGTTATTGGGGGCACTCGGCCTATAAGCTACCTCCTGAAGCAAACCTGATGGCGGTGGCGCATTATCTTGAAGCGCTTTCATGGCAACGTGATGTCGCCAAAATTCTCACCATCTTCGGCGGTAAAAATCCACATCCTAACTTCCTGGTGGGTGGCGTGCCCTGCGCAATCAGTATTGATCCTGCACAACAGACTGGTGGTGCAGGCGCGACCGGGGCAACCTCGGTCAATATGAAGGGGCTCCAACAGGTGCAGAGCATCATTAAGAATATGCAGGAGTTTGTTGATCAGGTCTATGTGCCTGACACCCTGGCGATTGCCAGCTTCTACAAAGATTGGTTTAAGCAGGGTGAGGGCGTTGGCAACTTCCTCACCTATGGTGATTTCCCTGACAAATCGATGGATGATCCCTCAAGCTATCTGGTGCCATCAGGCGTTATCCTCGATAGAGACCTCTCAAAGGTTCATGATATCGATATTAATGATCCTGAGCAGATTCAGGAGTTTGTTGATCACTCCTGGTATCAATACAGTGGTGGTAAAGGGGAGGGGTTACACCCCTATGATGGTGAGACTGAGCTTAACTATACCGGTCCCAAGCCACCCTATGAGCACCTTGATACCGAGTCACAATATTCGTGGCTGAAATCTCCAAGATGGCGCGGTAAACCGATGGAGGTTGGACCTCTGGCAAGGGTATTGATGCTATATGCCAAGGGGCATGAGCCTACCGTTGAGCTGGCCAATATGGCGCTCGGCAAACTCGATGTACCGATTGAGGCGATGTTCTCAACATTGGGGCGTACCGCAGCACGAACCCTGGAGACCAAGATCTTTGCCGACTCCATGCAGGGTTGGTATGACCAGTTGATTGCAAACATCAAGGCGGGTGATCTGAAAACCTTTAATGATGCCAAGTGGGATCCATCTTCATGGCCAGCTAAGGCGAAGGGTGTTGGATTTATGGAGGCACCCCGTGGCGCTCTAGGACACTGGATCGTGATTGAAAATGGCAAGATTGCCAACTACCAGGCGGTTGTCCCCAGCACCTGGAATGCAGGCCCTCGTGATTCAAATGGTATGTCAGGTCCCTATGAGGCAGCCCTACAGGGACATGAGCTAAAAGATCCCAAACAACCCATTGAGATTTTAAGGACCATTCACAGTTTTGATCCCTGTATCGCCTGTGCGGTACATGTCACCGATCCAAATGGGGAAGAGCTAGTAAAGGTAAAGGTAAAGTAGTCATGAAAAAATTACTAAAAGGTTTATCGCTAATCTGGATCTCATTGGCACCAGTTATCGCTAGTGCACACTCCGGACATGGACTGATGGGAGAGGAACACTACCATGCCCCTATCAACCTGGAAATTCTACTGGCTCTATTAGTGGTGGGAATAGTTGCCATTGGGCTGAAGCTTTTTATCAAATCTAAAAAGTAGAACAGAGCTTTATATGGTCTCTAATTAATGATCGACTCTCTGCTATTAAGCCACTTCATCAGCAGTGGTGGCAGTATTGTCGTCAGAGCGATCACCAACACCAGACTGGCATAGATCTCGTTGCTAAAGATACCTCCCTCTCTTCCAAGCTCTGCAAATATTAGCCCCACCTCTCCTCGCGGAACCATCGACAGACCAACCATATAGCGAGAGAATCTATTTTCTCGAATAAAAGTTGAACCCAACATCTTGCCGACAAAGGCGACGCTGAACAGGAATAGAGTGAAGAGCCAAACAGTAGGAGAGCTCCAATCAATATCCCGAAGGGCCAGTGAGAGTCCGACAAATACAAAAAATATGGGAGTGAACAGTTGAATAATTGGTTTCATCTGTGACTCTATACGATCAGCAAAACCCTCATCTGCATGAAGCGCGATACCAAACGGAATGAAAAAGCGGCGAGAGAGCGCGAGGCCCGCGGCAAATCCTCCCAGCAGCTCAGGTGCTCCCATCACATGGGCTAGCCAGGCAAAAAACAGAACCAGTGAGATGATTGAGGTGGGTATCAAACCGGGAATTTCACTAATTGAATCAAAGCGGTTGATCAATAGAGATATTAAACGGGCAACAACTGGAGCCAGCACGAAGAATGCGGAGACAAACAGGAACACCTTACCGACATTAAGCAGGTTAATTCCGCCACCGATTGAGAACTCATAGAGTAGCGCCAGCAGCATGACACCCAGAACATCATCAATGACCGCAGCACCCAATACAATTTGTCCAATTCGGCTCTGCTCAAGATTTAAATCGGTTAACACCCTGACGGTGATACCGATACTGGTTGCCGTGATGGTTCCCCCAACAAAGAGTGAGGTGAGTAGTGACAGCGAGAAGATATTGTAGGAAACGATGAAACCCAATATAAATGGAAAAAAGAATCCACATAGTGCAATCACAACAGATTTGCCTCTGCTATGAATAAGGCTTTTTATATTGGTTTCCAGTCCCACTTCAAACAGTAACAGGATGATGCCGATTTCAGCCATCAGTCGAATCGTTTCACTGATAGTGATCCAGCCAAACAGACTTGGACCAAGGACAATGCCTGCAAACAGCTCACCAATGACCGATGGCGCATACATCCGCACAGCCAGCTCAGCAAAGATGCGGGCAGCGATCAGGATAATCAGTAGATCAATAAAAAAGCTGTGTGTTTCCATCGTTTATTCGAAATCTATACCGGCTTAGTCATAGTGAACTAATTCAGCAGGTAACGTTGGTTCACGTCCAGCAATCAAATCGGTTAGAAATTTCCAGAAGACATCTGCAGAAGGGGGGCAGCCCGGAAGAGAGTAGTCGATATTGACGATCTCATGGATAGGGTGGACCTGTTCAAGTAGGAGTGGCAGTTCAGGATCATTGGGGATCTGTGGATTAGTTACCCCCGTTCCATCCAGATAGACCGCATCCAGACAGGCCTGAAGTGGTAGATGATTACGCATGGCAGGTAGGCCACCATTAATCGCGCAGGCACCGACTGCAACCAGGATTTTGCACTTGTTACGAAATTCACGCAGTACATGCACGTTTTCAGCATTGCAGACACCACCCTCAACCAGTCCAATGTCGCTTTCAGCACACTCTTTGATATCGGTAATCGGTGAACGGTTGAACTCAACCAGCTCCACCAGATCGGCAAAACGCTCATCAATATCGAGAAAGGACATATGGCAACCGAAACAGCCAGCAAGTGATGTGGTCGCAACCCTGATTTTACTGCTCATCCAAATCCTCACTGATTTCGTGATTATCAAAGGTACGTTTGCCGATAGGTACTGAGAATCCCTGCCGTTTTACCAGAAGTGCTCCGGTAGGACAGATATCGGCTGCGCGGTCATCCATCTCCATACCACTATCGTGCAATTTACCGGAGGGTGAGTTGACCACCAGATGCTTGTTGATGCCACGACCGCTGATCTCAAATATCTCTTTGCCGTCCACATCGCGACTGGCTCGCACACAGAGGGTACAGAAGATGCAGCGATTGCGATCGAGCATTAAATCGGGATGGGAGCTGTCGACCTCATGAGCCTTATAGAAGTGGGGGAAATGACTATCGAGCATTCCCAGTTGATAGGCGGTCGCCTGTAGCTTGCAATTGCCACTCTTTTCACAGGCGGGACAGAGGTGGTTACCCTCAACAAACAGCATCTGAATAATACGCAAACGTAACTTGTTGAGCTCATCGGTCTGGTTGAGCACCTGTTGTCCAAACTCTGCCGGGAAGGTGCAGGCCGAACAGTTGCGACCATTCACATTAACTGTGCAGAGCTTGCAGCTACCGTGGGGTTTGAACTCAGGATGGTGGCATAGATGGGGGATATAGATATTGGCAGCACTGGCAGCCTGCATAATGGTCTCTCCCGGCTTGAAGGGAACGATTACGCCATCTATGGTGATGTGTTGTTCCATAGCTATTGCTCCCTCTGCTTGAGATGGGCGTCAAGATCATCGCGCGCAGTCAGACGGCGAGCGGTATCAAGCGAGCTATCCAGATCAAAGCCGGGCTCAAAACCGATCTGTTTCAATTGCATATGATAGAGGTTGGGGAGTCGTGCCAGCGTTGTGAGGATCGGATTGGCTGCAGTCTGCCCCAAACCACAATGGCTCGCAGCCTGGATAATTTTACCGATCTCTTCCAGCTCAACGAGATCTCCTGCCGAACCGTGACCGGCATGAATTTTGTCAAATTGCCGAGTCAGTAGGGTGGTGCCTACTCGGCAAGGGGTACAGAAACCACAGCTTTCATGGCTAAAGAAGTGGGTGAAGTTTTGCACAATATCAAACAGGTTACGTGAACTATTAAAGATGATGAAAGAGCCACCCGTAGCTAGATCTTCAAAGGCTATTTTTCGTTCAAATTCATCGGCGGTGATAAATGTGCCGGAGGGACCGCCCACCTGAATACCCAAAAGGTCAAGATCAGCACCACAGCGATCAAGGATCTCATGGACAGAAATACCAAAGGTAAACTCATAAATTCCAGGACGGGCACAGTCCCCCGAGACGCTGAGCAGCTTTGAACCGGTCGATTGTTCTGTACCGTACTGAGCAAACCAGCTGCCCCCCTTCTCTGCGATTGCTGCGGCACAGACAAAGGTCTCCACATTATTGACCACAGTCGGTTTGTTGAGATAACCATTGGTGACCGGGAAGGGGGGACGGTTACGTGGAATGCCGCGATTACCCTCTAGCGATTCAATCAGCGCTGACTCCTCTCCACAGATATAGGCACCGGCACCGAGTCGAATCTCAACATCGAAGTGAAACTGCTCGCCGAGAATGTTATCGCCAAGCAGATTCTGTTCACGTCGTTCAGCGAGCATCGCCTCAAGCGCATCAAGCAGATAGCGATATTCACCGCGCAGATAGATATAGCCTTTGCAGGAGCCGATGATGGCGGCGCAGACTGTCATCCCTTCAATAAGCTGATGGGCATGGGTGGTGAGCAGCAGGCGATCCTTAAAGGTGCCTGGCTCTCCCTCATCGGCATTACAGACAACGATACGATCACAGTCGGCAGTCACATGATTAGACGGGCTGTCACAGATCAGTCCCAGGTCGCCATCTGTGTCACCTGTGGTGTAGGACTCATGACAAAAGTGCCATTTCATTGCCGTTTTAAAACCGGCACCACCACGACCTCTCAGTGCCGAACTGGTCAGTTCATCTAGCGTCTTCTCACGACCCCGTTCAAAGGTTGCACGAATCGCATCGCCCTTCGTGTAATCGTTTTCTAGTAGCAGCCCTCGCTGTTGAACATTGTCGCTCACCGCAAAAAGATGTTCAGGCCACCTCTCAAGCGGAACAGATGCTTCGATGAGTTTAATGATCTCATCAATCCGATCACTGGTCAGTTGCGTGATGGTCAGTCCGTTAATTAAACCTGCCGGCCCCTGGTCACACATTCCGGTACAAGAGGTGGTGTTGATCGATACTCGTCCATCATCACGCAGGACACCCTGTTCGACACCCAGTCGATTGCAGAGTTGGTCGATAATATCTCGGTTGCCAATCATCCGATCGGTGATGGAGTCGCTAATCAGAATCTCATAGTCACCACGTGGGGTGATACTTAAAAAGCTATAGAACTCTATCAGACTGACGATGTGGGCTGGCGATATCCTGAGCTGTTCGGCAACTAAAGTGATGGCATCCTCTGGAATATGGTGAAACTGTGCCTGTAGGCCATTGAGGATCTGCAGCAGCTGAGTCGCCTTTGCTCCATGTGCCTGTATTAGACTGTTAACAACCGTTTCGATATTCATTGTTTTGCTATGCCGCAATTTCGGCAGCCTCCCGAGAGAGTCTGTTCCATGCCTGTAGATCTGGGGTCAATAACAGTCTCTCTACCCACTTAACGGCCAGTTGCAGATCGGTCTGCGCCGATGCAGAGAGTGGTGTTCCCAACTCAAACCGCTCCCCACGAATTGATAATAGAAAACAGGGGGGCGCCTTCTGATGATGCACATCATTGTAGGTGGCAAGCAGCACTTCAGGAGCAAGTTCATGGGTGGTGTAGGCGTTGGCCGTTTTGGGGGCAGGCACCGTCAATGGCTGAAACTGAAAAGGGAGTGGGGAGGAGACTGATGCATCGACAAAAAGAATCAGTTTACGACCCACCATATCAAGGGTGTGCTCCACCTGGAGCTGGAAATCGGTTAACAGTTCAACCTTTGAGTCTGTCGAAATCTGTTCCAACAGCATCGGCCCTAGCGCATCATCACCACGGGATGGATTGCCATAACCAAAGATGAGAATAGGAGCGATTGATTGGCTGCTCATCGATAGATCACTCCATCGCTACGTTTATTGAGCTGGTCGACCAATTGACCATCGACATCTAGCAACTCAACCTGCATCGGCATCTTACCGAGCGCATGAGTGGCGCAAGAGAGACAGGGATCATAGGCGCGAATGGCAACCTCAATCTGATTGAGCATCGGTTCAGTCAACTCTCGACCATTGAGATAGCTGTTGGCAACCTGACGTACCGACTCATTCATCGCCTGGTTATTGCTGGTGGTGGAGACGATGAGGTTGGCCTTGGTGACAATATCATTTTCATCTATCTGATAGTGGTGGAACAGTGTGCCACGGGGCGCCTCAATCACACCGATTCCTTCAAACCTGCGCTCACCCTGGGTCACCAGATCTTCTCCGAGTAGTTCAGGGTCATGCAACAGCTCTTTGATGCTTTCAGCGCAGTGAAGGGTTTCAATCATTCGGGCCCAGTGAAAGGCGAGAGTGCTATGCACCATCGCTTCACCGCTGTGTGCTTTAAACAGGACTCTGGCCGCCTCAGCCTTTGGTGTTGAGATAGAGTCACAGTTATTGACTCGGGCAAGTGGTCCCACCCGATACCAGCCGGTCTCAGGACCGAGCTCCTGAAGATAGGGGAACTTCATATAGGACCATGATTTCACCTCTTCGTGGATCAGCTTGTCATAGTTACGGTAGTCGAAGTGATCATGAAGGGTGCTGCCATCATCTCTGCGAAAACGCAGACCACCATGATAGAGCTCAAGCGCCCCATCGGGTTGGGTGAGAGACATATAGTTAGAACGAATCGTGGCAAACTGATCGTGATAGGGGAGATTGGCGTTGTGCAGACTGATCACCAGCTTGAGCGCATCTTCGGCCCAGACGATCATGGTGTCGATATCCTCCAGCAGATAGTCTCGCTCAGCCTTTAACATCGGCCTGTTCATTCCGCCGGGGACGACCGCACTGCCATGAACCCGTTTTCCGGTGATGGTCTTGATCACCTCCTGTCCATACTTGCGCATCTTTACGCCATGCAGGGCCAGCTCTGGGTAGGTATCCAGCAGCGCAACCACATTGCGCATCGATATATCGCTATCAAAACCGAACAGCAGATCGGGGCTGGCGAGATGAAAGAAGTGCAGCGCATGGGACTGTAGCACCTGACCGAAGTGGAGCAGACGTCTTAGCTTGGTTGCGGTGGGGGTGAGATCCTCGGGGTCGACGCCGACAAATTGGTCGATCGCCTTACCGGCTGCCAGATGGTGGCTTACCGGACAGATGCCACAGAGGCGTTGAACCAGTACCGGTAGCTCCCAGTAGGGGCGCCCCTCAATAAATTTTTCGAATCCTCTAAACTCAACGATATGCAGACGAACCTGTTTGATCTGATTGGCCTCATCCATCAACAGGGTCACCTTACCGTGTCCTTCAACACGAGTCACAGGGTCGATAACGACCCTTTTCAATCCATTTGTAGAGGTATCATTCATACCCTGATGCTACTCCATATGGCGAACTATTCAATAGATAACCGATGCCTGACTCACCATGTTTAAGTTATCGCACAAATAATCAGAAAATCTATCTATAATTAACCGGTATGACGCTGCCACTGGTCAGTTTTCCTCAGCTCTGTTGATAATAGTTGATATCGTTGGGATGAACTCTGTACCAGGCTTCACTAGACATCATAAAAAGGATTCGTTCTGTATGAACCGCTCTTATATCTCTGCGCTTGTTATTGTTGTGATCACCATTGTGTGGATGGCCTCCGGGATGATGGGAACTGCAGAGAGTGACAGTCCCGCTGAAGAGACTACAACCGGTGACAGCGCTCCAAACAGCGCCCTGCTTACTCGGGTTAAGGTACGTAGCTTCAATGCAGAAGATGTGGTGCAAGAGGTGATTGCTCAGGGTAAATCCTATCCCGGTCGTAGTGTAACCATAAAGGCTGAAACCCGGGGCCGTGTTGTATTCCTTGGGGCTGAAAAGGGCGCCGGAATCGCCGAAGGGGCAACCATTATTAAGTTGGAACAGTCAGAACGCACCTCTCGTCTGAGTGAGGCGAGCGCCATGGTTGAGCAACGTTGGCTGGAATACAGGGCCTCGCAGTCACTGCAGGCGAAAGGTCTTAAGTCTGACAGCCAGATGGCCGAAGCGCTCTCACTGCTCAGATCTGCACAGGCGCGCAAAAAGGAGATTGAGATCGATATTGAGCGAACCGATCTTCGGGCACCATTTGCAGGTCATCTTGAGGAGCGACTGGTTGAGGTGGGGAGCTACCTTAATGTTGGAGAGCCGGTTGCAACGGTGATCGATGTTGAACCCTTTATTGTTGCCGGTGATCTCTCTGAAAAAGAGGTGACCGATCTTGAAATCGGTCAAAAGGGCTATGCCATTTTGACAGGTGATGTTCGGGTGGATGGCACACTACGTTACATCGCCAACAGTGCCGATCCACAGAGCCGCACCTACCATTTTGAGCTTGAGATCCCCAACTCTCCGGTCAGCGTTAATCGCATGGGGCTCTCTGCCGAGATTCACCTACCCATCAGAACGGTGAAGGCCCATCGACTCACTCCGGCCATGTTATCGCTCAATGATGAGGGGGATATCGGTGTGAAAGGGGTCGACAGCGGGGGGCTAGTCACCTTCTATCCCATCACGATTGCCCGTTCAGAGGCCGATGGCTTTTGGGTTACCGGTCCGCCGCAACAGGTTGAACTGATCACCGTTGGCCAGGGTTTTGTGCGAGCCGGTGATCGTGTCGAAACCACAGTAGATGCTGCAGAGTAGCCATGGGTATTATCGATGCGGCCTTTAGCCGCTCTCGCACAGTCCTGTTACTGCTGGTACTGATCCTGGTTTCAGGAACCTACGCCTACATCACCATCCCCAAAGAGTCTGATCCCGATGTGGCGATCCCGATTATCTATGTCTCGATGAGCCATCAGGGTATATCGCCGGAGGATGGAGAGCGGCTGCTGGTTCGGCCGATGGAGAATCAGCTCAAGAGCATTGAGGGGATCAA
>JAPHSO010000189.1 GCA_026193675.1 Gammaproteobacteria bacterium
ATGGGGGGTCCGATGATGGGGGTCCCTATCGCCAGCCTTGATGCACCGATATTGAAGGGAACCTCTGGCATTCTGGCGTTTACCGCTGCGGAGAGCGGCAGACCTCAAGAGTATCCCTGTATCCACTGTGGTCGCTGTCTTGAGGCCTGTCCCTACTTCCTCAATCCCTCAAAGCTGGCCCGTCTCGGTAAGGCACGTATGTATGAGGAGATGGGCAGCCAATACCATGTGATGGATTGTGTCGAGTGTGGCGCCTGCACCTTCGCCTGCCCTTCCAATATCCCCATTGTGCAACATATTCGCAGCGCCAAAGACAACATCCGAAGATTGCCATCAAAGGCCACAAACTAATTGATATGAGCGAACAAGACCCTAAACTCTTACTCCAACCGGCTCCGCTGCTACAACAGGGGATGACCACCCCGCAGGCGATGAAGGATGTCTGGATCGCCCTGGCACCCGCCACCCTGTTTGGGATCTGGCACTTCGGCATCAGTTCGCTTCTGGTCATCATCGCCACAATCGTTGGGGCCGTCGTTACCGAGTGGGCATTTACCCCTGCTGCTAAACGCCAAATCGTCCTCAGTGACTGGAGTGGCGCGCTCACCGGCCTGCTTCTGGCACTTACCCTACCTCCGGGTCTGCCGCTATGGATGGCCTTTCTCGGTGGTGCCGTAAGTACCGGCCTGGGTAAAGTGATGTGGGGCGGTCTGGGAAATAATCTTTTCAATCCTGCTCTGGTGGGGCGAGCCTTCCTGCTCGCCACCTTCCCGATTGCAATGACCACCTGGCATGGTGCTCCTGATGGTTTCTTTACCATTCACGCCTCTAATCTGGCGATGCCTCTAATGCAGTCGGCTACCGATGCAATCTCTCAGGCCACCCCTCTGGGATTGATGAAGTTTGAACAGAGCGCCACTGCGACCGGCTCACTCCTGCTGGGCACTACCACCGGCTCTCTTGGCGAGACCAGTGCGTTGTTACTGTTGTTGGGCGGCATTTTCCTAATCTTGCGTCGTGATATCGATTGGCGTATTCCTGTCGCCATCTTTGTCACAGCAGCCCTCTTTTCGATGATTATCAACTCGGTTGATGCGATGAAGTATCCCGCACCGCTGTTTACCCTCTTCTCCGGTGGCATGATGTTGGGTGCGCTATTTATGGCCCCTGATCCGGTCACCTCTCCCCTCACACCTAAAGGGGCGATTATCTTTGGGGTGGGTGTCGGTCTGCTGGTGGTGCTGATCCGCGTCTGGGGCGGTCTGCCAGAGGGGATGATGTATGCCATCCTGCTGATGAACGCGGCCACACCATTAATAGACCGGGTGACCCAACCCAGGGTCTTTGGTCGTGCAAAGAGCAATGGAGGGGCGAAGTGATGAGCGAGCAGCCCATTCAGCAAATGACTCAACAAGATCCCACCTCTACCCGTCTCATCATCTCAATGGCTGTGGCTGGGTTTTTCTCAGGCCTGATCATTATCGGTATCTATCTAGCCACCTTTGATACCATTAAAGAGAACAAGGCGCGTGAACTTAAAGAGGCGGTCTTTAGAGTGCTGCCCGGTGTGACTCAGATGAGTCAGCATAGACTGGAAAAGGATCGCGTCGTTCCCTATGCCGGCGATCCTGACGAGAACACTCTCTACGCCGGATTTGGAGAGAACGGTGACTTTATCGGTTACGCCCTCACCGGTGCCGGCCCCGGTTTCCAGGACACCATCAAGGTGATCTACGGTTACCAGCCTGAGAGCGATATGGGGGCAAGGCTCATCGGTATGTGGATCCTCGATTCTCGAGAAACCCCCGGCCTGGGTGACAAGATCTATAAGGATGCCGAATTTGTCGGCAACTTCGATGCACTCTCAATTGAGCCGACCATTAAGGTGGTTAAAAAGGGAACCAAAACCAAAAATTCAGAGGTTGATGCGATTACCGGTGCAACCATCTCATCAAAGGCGGTGGTGCGGATTATCAATATCGCCAACGACAAGTGGCTGCCTCACCTTCCGGTTAATCCGCCGGAGGCACCTCCCCAGACCCAGACTCCAACACCTTCACCGACTCAGGAGGTTCAATAATGGCTAAGAAATTAGACTCCTATGAGGAGATGATCAAAGGACTCTGGCGAGAAAACCCCGTCTTTGTCCAGGTGCTCGGCATGTGCCCGATGCTTGCTGTCACCAACTCTGCCGTTAATGCGGTGGTGATGGGCGTCGCCACCTTCTTTGTACTGGTCAGCTCCAGCTTCCTCGTCTCCTCATTTCGTGGCGTCATCCCCAAGCAGGTGCGCATTTCGATCTATGTGGTGATTATCGCCACCTTCGTCACCGTGGCCGACTACACGCTGCTGGCGCTGGTCCCCGCGATTCACAAAGAGCTGGGCGCCTTTATCCCGCTGATTGTGGCTAACTGCATGATTCTGGGTCGGCAGGAGGCCTACGCCTCGAAAAACAGCGTCAAATTTGCGGTACTTGATGCCATCGGTACCGCAGGCGGCTTTATGTTCGCACTACTCGCTCTGGGTGGTGTGCGTGAGATTCTTGGTGAGGGCAAAATCTTCGGTGTTCCGCTATTTGGTGACAACTTTGAGCCTTGGGTCATCATGATTCTTCCACCGGGTGGATTTATTACTCTTGGCTTGATCCTGCTCTTCTTCAACTGGGTCACTGCTCGCCGTGCGGCACGCAACCAGCTGCAGCCACAGCCTGTAGGGAGTGATATCAGATGAATGAGCTAGTCTGGATCTTTATCAGCGCCCTGCTGGTCAATAACTTCGTATTGGCCTACTTCCTCGGCCTCTGCCCCTTCCTCGGCGTATCGGGTCGCCTTGAGACCTCATTCCGCCTTGGTTTGG
>JAPHSO010000146.1 GCA_026193675.1 Gammaproteobacteria bacterium
ATCTACAACAGACCATCTCAGCCAGCATCTGGGCCGGGGTTCTTCTGGTCGCTGTTAACCTGATGATATTTATGACGATGGGCTATGATTCACCCTATATCTGGATGGTTGTTTTGATCTACTTTACCATGGGTCACTCTGCATTCATCCTGTTAGGTGTTTTCGGTCTATCCAGAGCGCTGGCGGGTAAACAGTTCAACTACCCACTACCAAATTTGGTCAAGCGATAGTGGAAGTTCTGCAAGAGAGACGCTTTTGGTTGCGTCTAGCCTTTTTTACTCTATTTGTTGTGGCACCACCTCTCGATATCTTCAGACTCGATATCAATCTCGGCCATTTTATTCTCCTGGGGCAAAACTGGACTCTGGGACTGGAGGCATTTCAGCGCGGTGAAATTTCACCTGCTGAGGCGGGCGCAAACATTTTTCTGCGTGGTTTTGTTCCCATCGCATTGATTATAGGGCTGGTGATCGGCGTCTCCTACAAATATGGTCGTCTCTACTGTGGTTGGCTGTGTCCCCACTTTTCTGTCGTTGAGATGATCAATTCATTAATGCGCCGTTCATCAGGGAAGCTAACTATTTGGGACCGTCACCGAATACCTGAACAGGATCCCGATGGTCTTGTGGTGAAGCCTAATCCGCTCTATTGGATTGTTGTGCTCACTGCTGTATTTGGTTTTGCCTTTCTCTGGACCATCTCGCTGCTCACCTACATGCTGCCGCCAAAAGAGATTTACGGCAATCTGCTTAGTGGAGAGTTGAGCCTGTTTCAACAGAGCTTTCTAATTGCCGGAACTATCGCCTTTATGGTGGAGTTTATGTTTGCCCGCCACCTTTTCTGTCGCTTTGCCTGTGCCGTCGGCCTATTTCAGAGCCTGGCATGGATGGCAAACAAACGAGCTCTGGTGGTCGGTTTTCAACGAGAAAGGGTTCCGGAGTGTGTGAGTTGTAATGCCGCCTGTGACAACGCCTGTCCGATGCGACTCAAGCCACGATCAATTAAACGTCATATGTTTACCTGTACTCAGTGTGGACAGTGTCTGCAGGCATGTGATCAGGTTCAACAAGATAACCGTGAAGGTGCTCTGATTAAATGGGTACAGCATGATGCTGCTCTGGATGTCTCCGACAGGGAGTTCGGACATGGTCCCCACGAAAGCTTAAAGAGAGATTTGGAGTCCCGCTGATGGAAGAATTTGTCGGTAAAGTATGGCATCGTATTATTACCCGTGCAGCCTCAAAGGCACATGAGGAGGCTGCTGTTGAGCTCTCTGATATTAAGCATATGGTTGGGATCATGTTTCGGGCGCTTGGGGGTGATGGCGGACTGCGGGTTGAGGCTGCCAATGCGACAGAACATGGTGCACGTCGTAGTTGGGCTGAACGTATCGCGGGAACCAATACCGATGTTGAGCTCGCCTGGCGGGACGACGAAACGCTACATCTACCTTTTAGGATCGCCCACTTTACCGATAGCGAGCTTAATCGTGAGCTCTATCTCTGGCTTGCGGCGATGGCGGCAGTGGATGAACCAAGTATTAGTTCTAACCCTAAAGCCGTCCTCTGGTCTCAGCATAATCAACAGTTGGTGCAAAAGACGCTTAAGCGATTTCCCGGCTTTTCACCAAGATACCAAAGGCTGGTGGATGCGGTTATCAAGCTACGTCCAGAGTTTTCATCACTCGCCGATGATGAGGCAGAGCTGGAACGAACGATTCAACAGGCACTCAGAGAGCCCGGTTCTGTTACCTCACTTCCCGCCGCCAAACGTGCGCCGCAACCGGTCTATCTTTGGCTCCACCCCAATCCTCCAGGTGTGGCTGTATCAAAACGTAGCGCTGAGCAAGATGATGAGAACGGTGAGGATGAAGAGGAGGGGAGTAGTCAGGAGGTGGATCAGGAGCGGCGCTATAAGGCGGAAGAGGTCGATATGCCGGAGGATGATCATACCGGTATGTTGGGGATACGGTTTGAGACCATCTTTAGCTGGTCAGAATTGATCAAAGTAAATCGTGATACCGACGATGAGGAAGATGAAAATGCGGCAAAGGTTGCCGAAGATCTTGATCATTTGAGTGTCGCCAATGATGGCAAGAAGAGTTCAAGCCGTCTGCGCTTTGATCTTGATCTCCCCTCCGCAGACTTTGACGATATTCGATTGGGATCTGGAATCCTGTTACCCGAATGGGATTTTAAAAAGGGTGTGATGTTACCCGATCACTGTCGAATCCAGCCGATGCTGGCCCGTGACTCACTACCATGCGAACTTCCGCAACATCTACGCCAAAGTGCCCGAAAATTGCGTGGTCAATTTGAGGGGCTGGTGCAGACGCGCACCTGGTACCGCGGACAGGATGATGGCAGTGAGATTGATATGGATGCCTACCTCAGCTTTATCACTGAGCGGAGTCGTGGCCAGTTAGAGCAGGGGGATGGTCTCTATCGTGAGTATCGCCCCGGAAATCGTGACCTGGCATCACTACTTTTAGCCGATCTTTCGCTCTCAACCGATGCAGCGGTAAACAATACTGCTCGGGTGATCGATGTGATACGTGACTCTCTCTATCTCTTCTCCGAGGCACTGGATACGGTAGGGGATCAATTTGCCATCTATGGTTTCTCTTCAAAAAAACGTGATCATGTCCGCCTTCATACCCTTAAGCCCTTTGGAGAGCGTTATAGTCCGGAGGTGCGAGGACGAATCAATGCGATTAAGCCGGGATATTACACCCGTATGGGGGCGGCGATTCGTTACGGTACGGAGCTTCTTAAAAAACAGCCTGCAACGCGCCAACTACTCCTAATTCTCACCGACGGCAAACCGAATGATCTGGATCGCTATGAGGGCCGTTATGGTATTGAAGATACTCGAGAGGCTGTGCGTGAGGCACGGGAAGCGGGCCTTTACCCCTTCTGTATCACCATTGACAAAAAAGCGAGCGAATATCTGCCGCACCTCTTTGGACCTGCTGGTTATGTGGTTATTAGGAAGCCAGATGAGCTGCCGACTCAGCTGCCAATGCTCTATGCGCAGATCACCGCTTGATGAGTGTTAGATAACCTGGAAGAGCTAAGAAAATTCCTACATTATTTCGAACAAAAAATTGACCTTTATCAAGGCCTCCTCCATTGCAGTGTGTTCTAGTTAGCCCTGATAGTGAAAAAATATTTTTTATTAACTGTTACATTAGCTATGCATACGGAGGTCGTTATGCAAAAGATGGTATTCGGGTTATCTGCGATAACTCTTGCTATTGGACTAGGTTTCGGAGGAGTCGCAAACGCTGCAAATAAAGCGCCGGCACTTTCAGAGGCTGAGTTCGACAAGGCAAAATCCTTGTACTTTCAGCGTTGTGCTGGTTGTCATGGTGTTTTGCGTAAGGGGGCTACTGGTAAAAGTCTAGAGCCTAAAAATACACTGAAGCTAGGAACCAAGCGTCTATCTCGTATCATTGAGCTGGGTACCGATGGCGGAATGAACAACTTCAACGACATCTTCTCTAAAAAGGAGATCGATCTGTTGGCCAAGTACATTCAGCATGAGCCACCAGTTCCACCAGAGATGTCACTTGCTCTGATGAAAGAGCGTCATAAAGTCTACGTTGATCCAAAAGATTATCCATCTAAGCCAATGCATGGTCGTAACTGGAAGAACTTCTTCCTCGTTATCGAGCGTGATGTAGGTAAGATTGCGATCGTTGATGGCGACAAAAAAGAGGTTGTAGCTCATATCCCTACCGGTTATGCGGTACACGTACTCAAGACTGTTGAGCACCATGACACCCTGAAAGCTAAAGATAGAGGGCGTTTCTGGTACATCATGGGTCGTGACGGCATGATGACTAAAGTTGACCTGTGGCAGACACCTGAGAAGATGAAGGTGGCTCAAGTACAGGTTGCTTATGATGCGCGTGACGTAGCTGTATCGGGTGATGGTAAATACGTTATTGGCGGCGGCTACTGGCCTCCTCATTTCGTAATCCTTGATGCGAAGACTATGAACCCACTGAAGGTTGTATCTTCACGTGGTGTTAACGTTGACGGTAACTATGTTAACGAGTCTCGTGTTGCTGCAGTCTATGACACGCCAATGGCTCCAACCTGGTTAGTTTCTATGAAGGAGCTGGGTCAGATGTGGCAGGTTGATTATAGTGACCTTGATAATCTCAAGATCACCAAGATCGATTCAGCCAAGTATCTGCATGATGGATTCTATGACCCAACCGGTCGTTACTTCCAGATTGCTGCTAATGCATCTGACAAGATGGTTGTTATCGATACAGTGACTCAGAAGCTTGAAGCTATGATCGACACCGATAAGAAGCCTCATCCTGGTCCTGGTGCTAACTGGATTGATCCTAAGTGTGGTCCTGTCAGTGGTACAACCCATCTGGGTGTAGGTAAAGTGACTCTTTGGGGTAACGATCCTAAAGGCCATAAGAGCCAGGCTTGGAAGATCTGTGCTGAAGTCGAGACCGATGGTGCCGGTGTATTCATCCGTACCCATCCTAAGTCTGACTACGTATGGGCTGACCAAACCAAAAACCCAGAGCCAGAAATTCAACAATCAATTCAGGTTATCTCTAAGAAAACCCGTGAGATTGTGAAGACGATTCGTCTGACCAAGAAGAAGGGCTACGCAGCCGTTCATATTGAGTTCAACGATGATGGTTCTGAAGTTTGGGTCTCTATCTGGAACCGTGCAGATAGTCTGAAGCCTAATGGTGAAATTGTAATCTTTGATGCGAAGACTCTTAAAGAGAAAGCGCGTGTTAAAGGTCTCTATGCACCTACTGGTAAGTTCAACGTGCACAACCGTGTTGAGCACGTGACCTAGTCGTTATTAGGTACTTGATTGAGGCGGGCATCCGCCCGCCTCATCTTTTAAGTACCGTTATATATAGCAGCAAAGTTATATATAACTGTATTTCAAATTATTCATAAATTATAAAATTCCTGGGAGTAATAGTGATGAGTGATGGTCTATTTTCACGCAAAATAATGCTGGGAACGTCCTTAGGTGCTGCACTGGTCTTTATGTTGATAGGCGTTATTTTCTGGGGTGGTTTTAACACCGCTATGGAAGTGACTAATACAATGGAATTCTGTACCTCTTGTCATGAGATGGAAGAGAATGTCTACCA
>JAPHSO010000354.1 GCA_026193675.1 Gammaproteobacteria bacterium
CAGCGTTTAATCCAACACTATCTCAGGCTCCTAGTACTTTTAGTCCTGTGACTACGCCTGTTGATAACACAGCAGCTAATGCGATTAACTCGGCTGCTGGACTTCTACAGAACTTCGGTAAGATTAAAAGTGATGCTGACGAGGCTGCCTTAGAGCAAGCCTCCTCATCTGCTGCCGCAGGTCTGTTCTCTGATACACTTCGTACAGAAGCTGAGATCATCGAGGGGCAGGACAAGCTAACACAGAACCAGCAACGGTTTGATCAACTATACGCTGATGGTGTTATCTCTGCTGATGAGCAGAAAGAGCTTCAACAGCTACAGAAGGATCGTGCACGGCTAGAGGGAGTAACTAACCGTCGTCAACGTCAAGTACAGCTACGCATGAAATATGCGAACTTCGTGAACAGGTTCCCTCACCTGACTAAAGAAGCTCGTATTATGTTCGGTGATGCTGATACTCGTCTTGAGGAAGTAGCTCAGGGAGCACAGGGCCTTGTAGATCAGGAAGCCTTCGAGACTATTTACGGCAAGGACTCTTACTCTGCTGAGAATATCACTAACTTCCGTAATCTCCAGAAGTACAAGGCTCAACGTGAGATCGGTGCTGTGTACGGACAGGGTAACTTCAACGATTGGAGCAGGAACTTCCAAGCTGATGTAACCACTGAGATGTTCAGCATCGGGCAGCGTATGCAGGCGCTGTTCCGTAAGCAGGGCGCTCTCCGTCAGGAGGACATCGACACCTTTAACTCTAGTATCCAAGAAGGGTACATGCAGGGTGTACAGCAGATCGACCAAGCGGTGCTTGAACTACAGAAGAATGGACAGTACGTAGATCAGGAGCAGATCAATCAGTCTAAGGCCGATCTGATAGAGCTTCGTGATAACATGCTGAAGATGTCTGAAGAGAAGGACTTCACTACCCGTCTCAAAAACCTTAACAGTTACATGGAAGAGGCGCTTAAGGCTAACATGAACCTTGAGCTTGGTGCCATGACTTCCTTGATTGCTGGTACTGGCGGAGGCGGTGCTAAGGGTAGTGCTGATCTTATTACCCTTCAGCAGCTTATGCGTAATGATGAGGGTGTACGTGCTGCTACATCTATGAACAACATCTACGGTGCTCAGGTACGAGCACTTCAAGAGAGTGCTGCTAGCACTATTAAGTTCCTAGATGAGTACGACACAAGGGCTAGTGCAGAGTTCTTCTCTCCTGCTCTTACACGCTCTCTTGCACAGATTCAGGGACAGAGGATTGATAACGGTATTACTACGGAAGTACCGGAGGCAGTCAAGACATGGATTGATCTAGCGGAACAAGGAGGGTCTTCAGATGAAGTAATGGAAGGGATGCTTAGCAGAGCTAAGGTTATTAACCAAGCAGCTATCAAGAACAACGAAGTTAAAGCTAGATTGTCTTCGTCTGTTAATAACTACGCACTAGAGACTAAGGAATTGTTGCAGAGCGTGGGAGCTAGGGTAAGAAAGACTGGTGACAGGTACGAAGCGTTTGTAACTAACTCAACAGGTAAGTTTGTTCCTTACACGAAAGGTACTCTGAAACTTAATAACATGCAGGATATTTACAGTAATATCAATGCTCTAGGTGACATGGGTGATTTCGAGTCATTTATTAGTGACTACAAGAACACTCTGAACGCTGAAGTACAAGAGACTATTGATACGCTGAATATCGGAGGTATGTCAGATGCTGAGCAAGCGAAGGTCATTAAACGACTCACAACTATGTACAGCTTGACACCTGAGGACGTAGAACAAATCAAAAAGCAGTTAAGGAGTACCGATGGACCTGAGGCATCTGGAGGTTGAAATCGAACACCTCAAGAGAGAAGTACAGGAACTTAAACAATCAGATAGGGAACAGACGGATGATTATACACAGAAACTCTATGATATTGACAAGAAGCTGGACAAAGCAATCGGTCAGTTGGATATGTATCGACACTTTACTATTTTTATCCGTGCTATTCTTATTGGTATCATTATGATCGTGACAATTAAGTTCGGAGACATTAAAGAATTTTTTACAGGAGCAGACAGTGCGCTTTAAAGATGACTCAGTTAACCCAACAGGCTTGCGTCCTGAGCTATTATTTGCTATAATGGTGGCTAGGGATGTTTACCTTAACCGTGGCTATGAGCTAGTTATTACGTCGTTGAATGATGCTGCTCACAGTACCACATCTCTACACTACAGCGGCGCTGCCGTAGACTTCAGGACTACAGTCATTAATCCTAATGAAGACTGGGATAGTGTAGCGCGGCAGATCAAGCGTCGTTTGGGTAAGCATTACGATGTAATCAACGAACACAATCACATTCATCTTGAATTTCAACCGAGGAATCCGTATGCCTAAAGGTAGTTATCCAAAAGCTAATCCGGTAGGTAAGGGCAAGACCCGTATTACCATGAATCCGGGCAAGGCTAATGAAACATCAGTAGAGTTCAAAAGATCAACACCGCCTACCTCCGGCACTCTTGGCTCCGGTATGGCAGCTAAGGCAGGTAAGGCTAAAGAGAAACGAAAGAAGCAACTTAAAAAGGCAGGTAAATAATGGACGCTATCGTAGAATTTTTCAGCACTTGGACTATTGAAGATGTGGCTAAATGGGCTACTGCTATTGTAACTGCTGCGGCTGCTATCGCTGCCGTGACTCCTTCTAAGTCCGATAATAAATACGTACAGAAGGCTCTGGACATCATTAATGCCCTTGGCTTGAACGTAAACAAAGCTAAAAACAAGGACGCATGAAACTTGTAACTTTGATCTTGGAGCTGCTTCGGCGGCTCCTTGATTTCTTGAAGCAAAAGAAGATTAATGATGAATCAGAGAAAGGTCGAGAAGATCCTGCTAACGCTTTTGCTGAGCACTTCAATGGCAGGGTGCAGCATCCTGATGAGCAATCCTCTACCGACGAGGCCGGTACTGAATCCGATAGATCGGGGGAGTGAGGTATGCTTCGTTAACGAGGAAGCCTCTGATTTGTTCGATTATGTACTTGAATTAGAAGCGAGGTAACATGGCGAGGGACGGTAAGAAAGACCCGAACGCTAAACCTGCTAGTAAGGCTAAACGTGCTTATAATGCACGAGCCGACCAGAAGAAGCGAAGAGCTAGCAGGAATAAAGCTAGGAAGGAGGCCGAGAAGTCAGGCCGTGTTCGGAAGGGAGATGGGAAGGACATCGACCATAAAGACGGGAACCCTATGAATAACTCAAAGAAGAACACTAGGGTTCAATCGAAATCTAAGAACCGAGCACGGAACAAGGGCCGTGGCGGACGTCCGAAAGGATCTTAATATGCCAGTCAGAAAAGTAAAAGGCGGGTACAAAGTTGAAGGAGTGAACAAGGTTCACAAGACTAGGAAGGCTGCTGTTGAGCAGCTACAAGCCATTAAAGCATCGAAGAAAAGGAAACGGTAATGAGCTTCGCTCAATTTACGTTTAATTGGAGATTTAACGAATGGTAACTAAGGTAAGAGGCGCGTCCTCACAGAATTTCAAATCAAGAACTGAGATGAAGGCGTACGATGCTCCTGATGGTTCCGTCTTGTACCTTAAAGAGGAAG
>JAPHSO010000196.1 GCA_026193675.1 Gammaproteobacteria bacterium
ACATCACGCATTAATTATTCCGCTGACAGGGTTACTCCTGTTGAGTGGTACGGCTCAGGCAGAGCTGCGCTGGAGCAGCAAGGCTGCATCGATGGCCCATGGTGCTCAAGGGCAGGGCAAGCCGATGAACATGATGCAAATGTCAGGGGCAAATGGTCAGGCACAGGGGCATAACAGCCACAATCGACGTCGAGGCAAGACGCTCTTTCTTCATGATAGTGCAGGGGCAAAACAGTGGATGATCACCTCTACACTGGAGCGTCGTGATCTGGAGCTGGCAGACAGTAGTGGTAAGCTCGAAGTGCCTTCGACAGGGGTGGATAATTATCATGCCCTGGTTGCCACTCGTCAGGAAGATATGCTGCATGAGTCGGCACTTCGCTATGAGTATCTACGCGGCAAGCCGTCAGGGCATAGCCCCTCAGAGTTGCTAGAGAGCAGCAAACTGCCGCTGGAGATTGTGCCCGACCCGATGGCGCGTGAGCATGGCCGTTTTCATAGTCAAAATGAGCAATCGTTTATTGTCCGTTTTAATGACAAACCGGTGAGTGGTGCCTGGGTTGGCCTCACCACCAGCAACCGTTCTGAGCTTGAGGCGACCACCGATGCTGAGGGAAGAGTCACCTTCAGCATGCCGGACGACTTTAAAAATGTACGTACTGGAAGGCGTAATAATCGTCCCGGTGAGTTCATGATTCGCACCGGCTATGTCGCAAATGATGTTGATGGCGAGAGGCTCTATCGCACCAACTTTACCGCTCCATACTATGTGAATCCTTCGCACTGGCAGTCAGATACAGTTGGCCTGTTTATGCTGGTTTCCGGTTTTGCTGTTGGACTGGTGTTGATGCGTCGAACAGCACCATCAACTGCAAAACCAAAGAGACCGATCAAGAAGGGAGCAGCCTAATGAATCTATCTATTGTTAGAAAATTTGTTCAGGCGATCGCATTTGTTGTATTGGTCTACGGGGTACCGTTAGGGATCGGCGGCTACTATCTGGCTGATAATCTGTCCAACTCACTGCCGGCGTTGGCCTGTGCCTACGATATGGATACAGCCGATCACTGTTCGCTGATCTCTCTGCAACATCAGATGGATCATCGTATAGCTCCTACACTGACAGCAGGTGGTTCGTTTGTTGAGGCGATTGTCCCAACGCTGATCACACTGGGAACCTTTTTGGTGCTCTTTATCTTTTTGAATAAGGCCTTTTGTGGCTGGATCTGCCCACTGGGCACCTTCCAGGAGATGATGACCATCATCGGCCAGAAGCTGGGGCTGCAACAGCGGGAGTCGCTAGAAAAGAGTAGTAATAAAAAGATTCGGCCTATCAAATGGCTGATGTTGGCTTTTCTGATCTTTTTCTTCCCGCTGCTGGCCGGTTTTGGGTTGGTGGGACATGAGCTGGGGGCACCATTTTGTAGCATCTGTCCAAGCCGTATCCTGACGACACTGGCTACGGGAGATACCAGTGAGATGGTGATCGATAGCACCAGTGACGGTTATATGATGCTGTCGATCATCGCCACCTTCGGATTTGGTTTGATGATGGCGATCGGTCTAACGGTACGCCAACCCTTCTGCCGAATCTGTCCCATGCTGGCAATGCATGCGGTCTTTAAAAAACTTGGGTTGGTACGTCTGGTTAAAGAGGGGGCTACATCTCGATGCGAGAAATGTAATCTCTGCACCAAGGCATGTCCGATGGATATTGAGGAGATTGCGACCGAGTTAGAGAAGAAGGATGTGCTGATGCCGGACTGTACGCTTTGTGGTCGCTGCGTTGAGTTCTGCCCCGATAAAGATGTATTGAAAATGAAGTATGCGGTGATTCCGATTCTTTCCGCTGATCCGGCCTACTTTAAAAAACGTAAAAAGGTGCAGAGCAACTGGGAGAAGCGCAATCTACTCTCATGGTGGCGTGATCGTAAGCGAGAGTCGGGTGAGGCTTGATGGAGACGCTGACGCTCAGTTTTTCGGCAGCACTGATAATGGGACTGGCATTTGGTGCCGGTCCTTGCAACATCACCTGCCTGCCGTTTCTTGGTCCGGTATTTCTTAGAGAGAACAAAGGTCGTGGCGCAGACTGGCGCACGATTATTCCCTTCTCGCTAGGACGTCTGACCAGCTATTCACTGCTTGGCACAGTTGCCGGAAGTTTCGGTTATGCCGCCACGGTCTGGATTGAGGATGGACCGGCTGCACAGATTTTGGGTGTGGCAACTATTGCGATCGGTATCATGATGATGCGCCGTTCGGGTAGCGGTAAATCGTGTGATGCCCATGCACACACGGGTGAGCAAACGGTCGTTATTCAGCCAACTGTTCAAATATCTTCGCAATCAAACCGGAAGCAACAGCCGCTCTTTTCTCTATCCCTGTTTGGCATGGGGGCCGGGATGGCGCTCAATCCCTGTGTGCCGCTGGCCACTGTATTGGGAGTCTCAGCCGCGATGGCGACCCCCGAAGATGGTCTGATGCTGGGTCTCGCGTTTGGATTGGGAGCGGTTGCGATACCGACCCTGCTATTTGGTTTTGCAGTCTCCTATTTTGGCGCGCAGATCAGAGAGCAGTTGAGTCAGTGGAGCGGTCGGCTTGAGCAGATTGCAGGTGGCATGCTGATTCTATTGGGTGGTTTGACGTTTATGGGATTTGTACAGGTATGATCATTGCAGATATTTTCGATAAGGGTGGCATCGTTGTCTGGGTGTTGGCCGGTTATTCGTTGATTGCTCTGACCATCTTGCTGGAGCGGATGATCCACTTTGGATTGATGCGTGGCCATTCACAAAAATTTGAACAACAGCTTGTTGCGGCGCTACAGCAGGGTACGGTCGAGCAGTTGATAGAAAAGATGCGCGGTCCAGAGGCTAACATTTTACGCGGTATGATGCAGGCGAGCAGAGAGGGGATTACCGATTTGGGACGGGTCGCATCGCGTATCGGCTCTATCGAGCTGCAGCGTATGGAGCGCGGTTTTAGAACCCTCTCTATTCTCGGAAATACGGCGCCGCTATTGGGTCTGCTCGGTACCATTATTGGAATGATTAAGGCCTTTATGGTGATTGAGCAGGCGGGTGGTCGAGTCGATGCACAGGCTCTGGCCGGCGGTATCTGGGAGGCGATGTTGACCACCGGCGTAGGTCTGGTGGTGGCGATCCCGGTGCTACTGTTACTGCATATACTTGAGGGGATGGCTGATCGTCGTGCCCAGAATATGCGTAGTGATGCCTCGCTGCTGTTAGAGCAACTGCCTCATGTGAGTGATGGCGATCAGTCTGAGGTGGTCCACCATCGAGAGGGTGTGCTCCATGCAGTTTGAGGGGCGCCGTCGTACCAGCAAGGTTCCCAATCTAACCCCGCTAATAGATATCGTTTTTCTACTGCTGGTCTTCTTCATGCTCACCTCTCACTTTGTGCGTGAGAGTGTCATCGATATTGATCTACCGGTTGCCGATAGTGGTAAATCGATCGATGACGACAAGCAGCTTGAGGTGGTGATCGATGCGATGGGGCATGTTCGAATTAACGATAAGATGATTGAGCCTGAACAGATTGAGGCGGCCCTGCGTGAAGGATTGAGTAACAGCAGTGACAAGGTGGTGAGGGTGCGTGGTGATCAGGCTGCCGCTCTAGGACGTGCTGTGACAATTCTGGATGCCTCGCGTAAGGCGGGTGCTCAGGCGGTCGACATTGTCGCTGAACGAAAGTGACCACAGCTGTCATCTACTCCCAAGCAAATCGCCTCTTTCTTCATGAGGGTCT
Organism: Gammaproteobacteria bacterium; assembly: GCA_026193675.1. Classification (GTDB taxonomy): domain Bacteria; phylum Pseudomonadota; class Gammaproteobacteria; order Thiohalomonadales; family Thiohalomonadaceae; genus JAOTST01. Next base: position 3,769 of record JAPHSO010000196.1, read on the forward strand.
TATCTGGTCTGTCGCACTGGTCGTATCGATTGCACTTCATGCGACGCTGCTCATTAATCGAAGTACAGAGCTATCCGTCGCACTGGAGGAGAGCGACTCTACTAATGTCGTGACTCGGGTCAGTTTTCGGATGCCAGTGGCGATGCCGGAAAAGCCGGTTGAGGTGAAGCCGGAGCCTCCAAAGCCTGAGCCGGTGAAGGAGATTCCCAAACCTAAACCGATGCCCAAGCCGAAGCCAAAACCTAAGCCTGTTATCAAGAAGCCGGCCCCAAAGGAGATCAAAGAGAAGGTTGAGCCCAAAAAGATTGAACAGGCGCCGGTACAGACGAAGCCACCGGTAGAGGAGAAGGTGGAAAAGACACTGCAGATCTCTCAAACAGAATTTGCGCCACATATTGTCATGCAGGCGAAACAGTCATACCTCGCCAAACTGCAGGCCCATATTGAATCACATAAGCACTACCCCAAAGCTGCACGACGAAGAGGAATTGTGGGGGAGGTTCAGGTCGCATTCACGCTGTTGGAAAATGGCGAGATTGATGATTTGGAGGTTGTTGGCAGAAAGAAGGTTTTGCAGCAGGCGACTCGTAGTGCGGTGCTTGCGGCGCTGCCGATGCCGGCATCTCCTAAAGAGATGAAACTGCCGCTGCCGATCAGTTTCACGATGGCCTTTGTCCTTAAATAGGGATACGTGCTCTCTTCGCAGCTCTAGCTGAAGTGGCGTTCAATCGGGTGGAGTCCATTTTGATCTGGATGGGAGTGCTGAGAGCGGATCAGTCGGCTCGGTATCAGAGTGGCTATCGCAATACCGCTTAAAGCCCCATAGAGGTGGGCATCTACCACAACGTTGCCGCCGATCAGTTCAGCACTACCGGGTGTGGCGCCGATCAACATCTCCCAGGTCAGTTTAGCCAGCAGCAGCATTAGTAGCGGGATGGTGGTGGAACGGCGTCCCAGCTTTAACTCAAAAATCAGGGCACAGAAAAAGAGGGCGTGCAGTACGCCTGAGAAGCCGAGATACCATTCCAGTTGAGGGCTGAGCCAGAGAAGTCCCAATCCTGTTGTGGTCATTGTCAGCGCAATCACCAGCAGCCAGATGGTGGATGATGTGGTGCGGGAAAAGAGTAGCCAGAAGATTACCAAACCGCCGAGATTGAGGAGCAGGTGATTAATACTCATGTGCCCCAACTGACCGCTATAGATTCGCCACCATTCCCCAATTAGGATCTCATTGCGTTGATAACGAAGCTCTCCACTCAGCTCGGGTATCAGGCTGAATATCGAGATCAGTAGCAACGGGACAAGTAGCCCAAGGTGTGATGTGAACAACCGTTGAGAGGTCATTTTTGGATGTTGCTCAACGACTTCGAGATGAGTTGAGCAGCATTATACTAGGGCTAGTTGATAGCGTACTTTTTGATACGGTAGAGCAGCGTGTCGCGGGTCAGGCCAAGCAGACGTGCCGCCTTGCTACGGTTACCATTGGCTTTACTGAGCGCATTGTTAATCAGCACCTGCTCTACCTCGTCGAGACGAATTCCCTCATCTGGGATCTCAAAGATATTGCCAGGCTGTCTGCTCTGTTGTGATGCTTTGATCTCGGCAGGCAGATTGTCGATGTCGATCTTTTTACCGGCCATCAGGATCAACATGCGTTCACACAGGTTACGCAGCTCACGCACATTTCCTGGCCAGTTATAGCTTTCAAGTTTTGCCATCGCCTCTTTAGAGTAGGTGGGTACCGAAAGCTGGTACTGAGTTGCCAGTTGTACCGTCAGTGCTCCAAGCAGCATACGGATATCGCCACTACGTTCACGAAGCGGAGGAATCTCTAGTGGTACCACATTGAGGCGATAGTAGAGGTCATCGCGGAAAGTACCCGCCTCTACCCGCTTGAGCAGGTCGATATGGGTGGCGCTGATGATGCGGGTGTCGACCCGTTGTGTTGATGTCTCACCCAGGCGCTGACACTCTCCTGACTCGAGGAAACGCAGCAGCTTGGACTGCACATTGAGGGGCAGTTCAGCAACTTCATCAAGAAACAGGGTGCCACCGCTGGCAGCATGAATACGTCCCATGTTGTGGGCATCGGCACCGGTAAAGGCACCCTTTCCGTGGCCAAATAGTTCCGACTCGGCTAGGGACTCAGGCAGTGCGGCGCAGTTAATTGCAATGAATGGGGCGTCGTGGCGTTGGCTTTCGTTATGGATTGCCCTTGCGAGCAGCTCCTTGCCGGTTCCACTTTCACCTTGCAACATCACGGTGACATCTGTTGCAGCGATGATCTGGGCAGAGCGTAGTATCGCCTTAAGTTCAGGCGCCTCTCCTAGAATATTTTTATCAAAGCTGTTCACTGGTGCACTCCATTTCGGACTCATTCATAAAAGGACTTAGCTTGTGAATCTGCTCGGCAAAGAGCAGGCCGGTTAGCCCTAATATAACTAAAAACAGACCGGCCAACATTCGTACGGCCGGTTTCCTTACATATCGTACTACTTTTTCAGCAAGGATTGCTACACCCATGATAGCCGGAAGGGTGCCCAGTCCAAAGGCGAGCATAAACAGCGCCCCCTCAACAGGGCCGCTACTGGTGATGGTGAGCAGTAGTGCCGAATAGACCAGCCCACAGGGTAGCCAGCCCCAGATCAGGCCATAGGCAAAGGCCTGCAATGGGCTTTTGACCGGCAGCAGTCGTCTGCCGATAGGCTCTAAACGGCGCCAAATCGGGGCTGCAGCACGTTCGATATAGGCATATTTTGGGAACCATCCGGCGATATAGAGTCCCACAGAGATCATAATGAGTGCGGCGAGATACTGTAGAAACAGGTAGCCAAAATGGGGACTGATGGTCTTGTAGAGGATCGCACCGATGACGCCAAACAGCGCTCCGGCAGCAGTATAGCTAAACAGACGGCCCAGATTGTAGAGCAGAATGTAGGGGAGCATCCGGCGCCAATCAGAGCGGATCTCAACGGGAAGGCTAAAGGTGAGGGCACCCATAATGCCACCGCACATGCCGACACAGTGGATGGAGCTAAATAGCCCTAAAATCAGGGCGGTGATCAATGCAGAGGTCAAAAGAGATCCAATAGAGGGTGGTCTGGTAAATAGTTACCACTAACTTTAACATGAAGAGATGCGAAATCGGCCATCAATTCGACTCATTTCTGGGATAGCGCTGCTATTTCTGGCACCGCTGGTTGCGGCCGAGAACTACTATCGTTGGCAGGATAGTCAGGGCGTTCAACACTACACGGAGTTACCGCCAGCCGGGGTGGATGTTGAGACTATCTCTGTTGAGAGTGGTCATGGCTTTCATCGAGTGGCAAAGGTTTACGATGGCGATACGGTGCTACTCGAGAACGGCATGAAGATCCGCCTGATCGGCATCAATACCCCTGAAATTGCCCATCGTAATCGCCCCGAAGATCCGGGTGGTGAAGTTGCAAGTCGGTTTTTAAAGAGGCTCATTGAGGGCAAGTTGGTAAGACTTGAGTACGGGGCAGAGCGCCATGACAAGTACCAGCGTGTTCTGGCGCATCTGTTTACTGAGCAGGGCGAGAATATCAATGCGCGGATCCTCAAAGAGGGGCTTGCCCATGCGGTGGTCAAGCTGCCCAACATCCGCCTTATCGAGGCCTACTTTAGTGCTGAAAATGAGGCGCGTTCCCTGCAATTGGGTATCTGGTCTCTACCGCAGTTTCAAATATATCCTGTTGAGCAGGCCGGTGAATTTCGCAACACCTTTCGTCGTTTGAGTGGGCTGGTCAAGAGGGTTGAGGAGAAACGTAGCGCCTGGTTACTCCATTTTAATCGTGGTGTGAAGGTGTTGATTCGGAAGGAGCATTTGAAACCATTTATGGATCAGAATCGCCATCCTGAACAGCTGGTGGGCAAACATATTTTATTCAGGGGTTGGGTTCACCAGAGTCGAGGGGCACCATTAATCAGGCTCTATCACCCCAAAATGATTGAGCAAGTTGACGGTTAAGTTTTTCCACCTCTTTAATTGAGTTAATATATCCACATCAATTAATTTAACGTTGTGGGCGTATCAAGCGTCTGCCGGAGAACAGTGAATGCAAGACTATAAGCAGGAATTTATCCAGTTTGCCCTCGATAACGGGGTGCTTAAGTTTGGTGAATTTACCCTCAAATCTGGCCGAGTTAGCCCCTATTTCTTCAATGCGGGTCTCTTTAATACGGGTGATCAACTTGCTCAGCTGGGACGTTTCTATGCGGCGGCGATTGTCGATTCCAAAATTGAGTTTGATGTCCTGTTTGGCCCTGCCTACAAGGGGATTCCACTGGCGACCACAGCAGCTGTGGCACTCTCTGAGCACCACAGTATCAATACCCCTTACTGCTTTAATCGCAAGGAGGCGAAGGATCACGGTGAAGGAGGCAACCTGGTGGGAGCGGGCCTCGATGGTAAGGTATTGATTATTGATGATGTGATTACTGCCGGTACAGCGATTCGTGAGGCGATGGATATTATCGATGCCAATAGCGCCAAGGCGGCAGGTGTGGTGATTGCTCTGGATCGTCAGGAGCGTGGCAAAGGTGAACAGTCAGCGATTCAGGAGGTTGAAGCCAATTTTGGCATTGAGGTTGTCAGCATTATCACGCTGGCCGATCTGCTGCAGTTCCTGGAGGGAAATAGTGCGATGGATCAAAATCGAGAGGCTGTTGAGGCGTATCGTAATCAGTATGGAGTTAGTTAAATGAGAATCTTTCGCGCAATCCTGCTTTTTAGTGCAACCCTGTTCTATCTACAGAGTGGCGTGGCGGCGATTAAATGCTGGACCAATAATGAGGGATATCGCGAGTGCGGTAATGCGGTACCTCCCGAATATGCTCAAAAAGAGACGCGCACCCTCAATGATCGAGGCGTGACCACCGCCATCAAGCAGCGAGCCAAGACACGAGAAGAGCTGCTACGTGAGCAGCAGATGTTGACAGCAAAAGAGTCCAAAGCGCAGGAAGAGAAGCGAAAGCGGGATGAGCAAGATGCCAAAGATCGGGTTCTACTCTCTACATTCCTGAAGCCGGAGGAGATTCTTGCTGCGCGTGATCGCAAGATTGCGGTCTTTGATGGTTATCTTGAACTGAGTCAGATCACCCTCAATAATCTCAATGAGAAGCTAAACTATGAGCAGAGCAAAGTGGCCGACCTGGAGAGACAGGGGCAGAAGGTTCCTGAGGCGGCAGTTACGGAGATCAACTCACTGCGCAAGCAGATTAAGGATAAAGAGCACTTTATTGCTCAGAAGGAGCTGGAAAAGCAGCAGCTACGTGAAAAGTATGATGCTGATCACAAGCGCTTTATTGAGCTGATGGAGCGACAAAGATAGCAGCAGCCATTGCCTGCCACTGACGTTGCCAATCTTCGGTTGGCTTGCGTTTAAAGTGGCTGCGAACATACTGATTCATACGCCCTTCGGCCAGCGCCAGGAAGAGATTGGCACTGGAGGCGATGTGGACCTCTCGCTGCAGCTCGTTGGCAAGATTACTCTCACGCATGATCTGTTTGTACTGTGATTCGATCCGGTCAAAGAGTTGCACAATGCGAGTATGTAGACGTTCGTTCTCGCCAATCAGTGCATCTCCAATCATGATGCGGGTAATACCGGGATTGCGTTCTGAGAAGGTGAGCAGTAGTGCAGTTATCTTCTCGCAGCGGCCATACCCGCTGCTCTCCTCTTCAATGATTCGAGCAATCAGGCCGAATAGTGAATCCTCAATAAATTCGATGAGCCCCTCATACATGCGCGCTTTGCTGGGAAAGTGTCGATAGAGTGCCGCCTCGGAGACACCAACGGCCTTTGCCAGAGTGGCGGTGGTAATTCTCTGGCCAGGACTCACCTCGAGTTGGTGGGCAAGGGTTTCAAGAATTTGCTGACGGCGCGATGGCTTGCTCTTATCTTCGGACATATCTTCTGGAATTTTATGGGGTTGGGTTAAGAGAGTGCGGCTTAAGAAAGCGCTGTTAGCGGTTTTCAATCAGGGTGCCAACACCCTCATCAGTAAAGATCTCTAATAGCAGCGCATGGGCCACACGACCATCAATTATATGGGCGCTGTTGACACCACCATGTACCGCATCGAGGGCACAACGAATCTTCGGTAGCATGCCGCCATGAATCGTTCCATCTTCGATCAGTTTGTCGACCTTGCCGGCATTAAGTCCAGTTAGAATCTCGCCCTCTTTGTTGAGCAGTCCGGGTGTGTTGGTCAACAGGATCAGCTTTTCGGCGTTAAGTGATTCGGCCAGTTTACCGGCAACCAGGTCGGCGTTGATGTTGTAGGACTCTCCATCTTCGCCAACTCCGATAGGGGCGATGACCGGGATAAAGTTGCCGTGAATCAGCATGTCGACCACTTCAGGTTGAATTGATGAGACCTAACCAACATGACCGATGTCGATAATCTCTGGCGCGTTCATCTCAGGAAGCTGGCTTTTGAACTGGAGTTTGCGGGCACGAATTAGCTCGGCATCTTTTCCGGTAAGGCCAACGGCGTTACCACCATTATGGTTGATGAGGGAGACAATCTCTTTGTTGACCAGACCACCAAGCACCATCTGTACAATATCCATGGTCTCGCTATCGGTCACACGCATGCCGTCGATAAATTTACTCTCTTTACCGACACGTTCGAGCAGACTGCTGATCTGCGGGCCGCCACCGTGAACAATGATCGGATTCATTCCCACCAGTTTCATCAGTACAACATCGCGAGCAAATCCCTGTTTGAGATTCTCATCGGTCATCGCATTGCCGCCATATTTTACAACAATGGTCTTACCCGAGAATTTACGAATATAGGGAAGTGCCTCGCCCAGAATATGGGCGTTATTCATCGCTTTTTCTAAATCAATGCTCATCTATTTGGTTTCGTCGGTTGATTCACTGGACTGTTCTTCTGCAGGTTCAACATCTACATCAATATGGGTTTCGGAAAGTTTAGGTGGAGTGATGGCAGCAGCTTGGAAATCGCCCTGCTCACTCTCCTGCTCAACACCAAAGTGACGTTTGATATCTTCTGCACACTTGCGCAGCTCTCCAAGCTTGATGGGTAAGACATGGTGCAGGCTCACTCCGGAACTCTTCATAAGAGAGAAGATGGTTGCTAAATCCTTTTTCAGGATCACCCGTACGCTGACAAGTGTGCCCCAGAAAATGGCGGCTACAAATAGTAGTGCAATTCCAAAATTGGCAAAGAAGAGGATGCGCTCTAATTGGGTCAGATTCATAACAACTGGTGTGGAGACGGCAACCTGAAACTGTGTGCCGGGAATGGTCTGTATCGCAACATTGCGATTTCCCTTGAGGCGAATATTTCCTGTCTGGGCGAATGAGAGTGGTTTATGGCTACCGATCTGCTGTTGCAACTCAATGTAGCTATCGCCGCTATCAATTTTAGTCAGCCATTGATGGGTCAATTTTGGATCAAAGCTGAGTAGCAATTTTTTATCTGCTGATATGGGATAGGCGATATCAAGGTGTTGTTCAGATGTGCCGAATCGGTGCAGCTCCATCATCGGCCTGTTTTGTGATGCCAGCTCAAGACAGGCAAAGCTTAACGGTGGGGCAATCTCATCATCAGGTTGAGTGTTGGCATTGACAACAACCTGACGAACAAGCTGTGGTAGCTGGGCACTAAAGCGCTCCTGAAGTGCTACCGGGAGAGAGGTCTCATTAGACGAGAGGCTGTTTAGGGCGTTACTGATGCTCTCCTGTTTCATCATCATTTTGATCGACTCATTGAGCTGATCAAGGCGTGCGGAGAAGATGGCCGCGGTGCGTTGAGCGGTGGCCTGCTGTTGGTCTTTGTGGCTCTTCTCAATCTGTGTAACATAGAGAAGATAGCTGCTGTAACCACTGATCAGGGTGACGATTGCGACAAGCAGAAAACCGGCCCACACTATCTTGCCAATCGACAATCCCTGGAATTTGGGCGAGCGTCTGGTCTTCTCTTCCTCTACCTTGCTGCTTTTCTCTTTACGTTTAAATAGAGCCATTCGTACTACTCTCTTCCTGTGTGACCAAATCCACCTGCTCCTCGCTGGCTTGACTCAAACTCATCCACTATCTCGAATTTGGCCTGAACCACCGG
>JAPHSO010000360.1 GCA_026193675.1 Gammaproteobacteria bacterium
CTATCAGGTGCTGGGTATCTTCCTGCCTCTGATCACCACCAACTGTGCGGTGCTTGGTGTCGCCCTGCTCAACACCCAGACCGACCACGGTTTTGTTGAATCTGCACTTTATGGTTTTGGTGCCGCCATCGGCTTCTCACTGGTGCTGATTCTGTTTGCGGCGATGCGGGAACGTATTGTGGCAGCCGATGTACCACTACCCTTCCGTGGTGCAGCGATTGCGCTGATTACCGCCGGTATGATGTCGGTCGCCTTTATGGGCTTTGCCGGTTTGATAAAGGGTTAAGCCTCTTTCATGTTCACTGCTACGATTACCCTTAGCCTGCTGGCAATCATCTTTGGTCTAATCCTCGGTTATGCGGCGATCCGCTTTAAGATCGATAGTGATCCGGTCGTTGATCAGATCGATGCCATTCTGCCGCAGACTCAGTGTGGTCAATGTAGCTACCCCGGCTGTCGCCCCTATGCTGAGGCGATCTCCAGTGGTGAGGCCGATATCAACCGCTGCCCACCCGGTGGCGAGAGCACCATTCAGGCGCTTGCCGATCTGCTGGGCGTTGATGCCAAACCGCTCGACCCTGAAGCGGGTGAGGTCAAACCCGAAAAGCTGGTGGCGGTCATCGATGAGCAGACCTGTATCGGCTGTACCCTCTGCATTCAGGCCTGTCCTGTCGATGCGATTCTTGGTGCGGCCAAACAGATGCACACCATTATTGGACCCGAGTGCACCGGATGTGAACTGTGTCTCCCCCCCTGCCCGGTTGACTGTATTTTGATGGTTCCCGTTAAGACTGACGCCAACCACTGGAAGTGGCCCTTCCCCAATCCCGATGCCGGTCTCCATGAGGCTCAGCGATGAACAGTGTGAATAGAAAGCTCTGGAAATATAACGGTGGCCTCCATTTAGAGGATCACAAAACCTGCTCGAATCAGATGGAGAGCCGCGAACTGCCTATGCCCAAGCGGCTCACCATTCCGATGCAGCAGCATATTGGTGAGGCGGCCCATCCCATCGTTAAGGTGGGTGACAAGGTTCTGAAGGGTGAGATGATTGCTGAGTCGAGTGCACGGGTCAGTGCGCCGATTCATGCACCAACATCTGGCACCATCGTTGAGATTGCGCCGATGCCGATGCCCCATCCTGCAGCGCTCGATGCAGTCACCATCATATTGGAGAGTGACGGTCTTGATCAGTGGTGCGAACTCCACCCGATTGAGAACTATCGTCACGTCTCATCTGATGAGTTGCGTGATCGAATTCGTGATGCCGGTATCGTCGGCCTCGGTGGGGCCGGTTTTCCCTCCTATATCAAACTCGATCCGGGCCAGCATTTCGCCATTGAGACGCTAATTCTCAATGGTGCCGAGTGTGAGCCCTACATCACCTGTGATGATCGGTTGATGCGCGAGCGCCCTGAAGCGATTCTGGATGGGGCTCGCATTATGCGCCACGCCCTGCATGCCAAGCGCTGCATTATCGCCATTGAGGATAACAAGCCAGAGGCATTTGCAGCTTTAGAACGGGCCCAGAGCCAATCGGGTCAGGCAGATATCGAGCTGGTACTGGTGCCAACGCTCTATCCCACGGGTGGTGAGCGTCAGCTAATTAAGGTGCTGACCGGTAAAGAGGTCCCCTCTCAGGGACGAACCCTCGATATCGGCATTATCAGCCACAACGTAACCACCGCCGCGACCATTGCCGATGCAGTGATCGATGGCATTCCACTCATCAATCGTATGATTACCGTCACCGGCGAGTCGATCACCACACCACAAAATATTCGAGCTCCCATCGGGGCACCGATTGAGGCGCTGCTCGATTTTGCCGGTAGAGAGAATGGGGTGGAGACTCAGTTGGTGATGGGGGGCCCGATGATGGGCATCTCACTCAACAGCGCCAGCCTGCCGGTTATCAAAACCAGCAACTGCTTTATGTTGCAGCCAAAGCAACCGACTGTCCCCGAGAGCCCCTGCATCCGCTGTGGTGAGTGTGCGGTTGTCTGCCCTGCTGAACTACTACCCCAACAGCTCTACTGGCACTCACGCGCCAGAGAGTTTGAGAAGGTGCAGGACTACAATCTGTTTGACTGTATTGAGTGTGGTTGTTGCAGCTATGTCTGCCCCTCCAATATCCCGCTGGTGCACTACTACCGTTTTGCCAAGACCGAGGTGTGGGCGCAAGAGCGCGAGAAAGAGGCGGCCAACATCGCCCGGATGCGTCATGAGCACCGTCAGGCACGTCAGGAAAAGGCGGAGCTGGAGAAACAGGAGCGCATGCGTAAAAAGAAGGCTGCGCTCAAAGACAAAGAGAAGGGCGGCACCGATGATGCGGCCAAAAAGGCGGCCATTAAGGCGGCGATGGATCGGGCCAAGGCGAAACGTGAGGCCAACCAGAATCCTGAGGCTGCGGCTCCGACCGATGTGCCATCTCAAGAAGCGGCAGCAACCGAGACACAACCAGCAACAATCCCTGAATCAACTTCGAAGAGTGAATCATGAAGAGTTTAATCAGTTCACCCTACACTCACGGTGACTCATCACTCCAACAGGTGATGCTGCAGGTGGTGTTTGCGCTGATTCCTGCCATCGGTATCCATTTCTGGTTCTTCGGTTGGGGCATCATCACCAATATTCTACTGGCCACCCTCTTCTGCCTTGGTTTTGAGGCGATTGTGATGTGGCTGCGTCGCCGCCCTATTCAAACCACTCTGTTTGATGGGAGTGCTCTGGTCACCGCCGTGTTGTTGGCAATCACCATTCCACCGCTTAGCCCCTGGTGGTTGATTCTGGTCGGTTCACTGGCAGCCATTGTCTTCGCCAAGCAAATCTACGGCGGTCTCGGATTCAATCCATTTAATCCGGCGATGATCGGTTTTGTGGTGCTACTGATCTCATTCCCCAAAGAGATGACCCAGTGGGTCGCCCCCATCGCCAATGGTGAGCAGGGTATCGGTCTGATGCAGTCGCTACAGATCGTCTTTGGCTCTACCGGACTCGATGCACTGACAGGTGCCACACCGCTTGATGCCCTTAAAACCGGCATCCGTATGGGCGGTGAGGTGAGTGGCGTGATGGCCGCGACACCAATATATGGACAGTTTGCCGGTTTTGGCTGGGAGTCGGTCAATCTGGCGATCCTTGCCGGCGGCCTCTGGATGCTATGGCGTAAAACGATTCGCTGGCATGTGCCGGTAGCGATGCTCGGCTCATTGGCTGCAATCTCCACTCTGTTCTATCTAATCGACCCCAGCCGCTATGCCGATCCGATATTCCATCTACTTGGTGGTGGCGCAATTCTGGGGGCATTCTTCATCGCCACCGATCCGGTATCGGGAGCGACCAGCACCAAGGGGCGCATCATCTTCGGTATCGGTATCGGTCTGTTCACCTACATCATCCGCAGTTGGGGTGGATATCCTGATGGTGTCGCCTTTGGCATTCTATTGATGAACATGGCCGCACCAATGATCGACTACTACACCCAACCCAAAGTGTTTGGGCAGAAGGGGTAGCGCATGTCTCCAATTATTCGCAATATGATCATCGGCGCATCCATTCTTGGGCTGTTTGCCGTGCTCGGCACCGGCATGGTGAGCTTCACCTATCAGGTGACCAAGCCCCATATTAAAGAGAACGAGCGTCAGGCTGTTCTCAAGAATCTACACACACTGATCCCCTCTACCGAGCATGACAATGCGATTGAGACCGACACCATTGAGGTGACCGATGAGATGTTGGGCTCCCCCA
>JAPHSO010000202.1 GCA_026193675.1 Gammaproteobacteria bacterium
AGAACTCCATAGAGAGTGTGGCGCTCGCCCTTGCCAAGGGGGGGAGTGGTGTCGAGATCGATGTGCGTTATGACACTGAACAGAAGCTGTTCTTTGTCACCCATGACTATCCCTATATTCCTCAAAACGGAAAGCTGTTAACCCTCAAAGAGATGTTTGATGCGGTTGGCGATGATGGACACTTCTGGCTCGACTATAAAAATATGCGCTGGCTGGAGCCGGAGCAGACCCAGGATGCAATTAACCGTCTGCTGGAGATCACTGAAAGAGGGGATCTGCGCGAACGGGTCTATGTTGAGGGTGCTGATCCGATCAACCTACCGCTCTATCGTCGGGCGGGTCTGAACACCATCTTTGATGTTCACCCTCCCAAAGATAGCCTGCCGCTCACCACCTTTGTGATGAATATTTATAAGGTTGCCTTCTACTTTGGCGGACACACGGTGATGGGGATGGCGCACGGCAGTGTCGATGACCCGGTCTACGGAGTAGACACTCAACAGAGTCTCGGCAGTATCCCGCTGTTTCTTTATCACGTTCCAAACGAGGACGAGCTACTCAAGCGGCTGGTCGCTAATAGCGCCGTTCGGGTTGTACTGGTTGGACGTGATATCAGTGTGGGCCGTTTTGAGTTGAACAGCTGCCCCAAAGCGACAGAGAAGAGCTAGTCGATCGTAGCTTTTGAGGGGGGTAGTTCAGCCCCTTTTTTTGTACGCCACCAACTCAGTGCCTTGAGCGCTTTGAAATAGTGTTCGGAGGTGGCGACCAAGGCCTCGCTGGGTATCTTGTCGCTGTCATCAATCGCTCTAATGGTCGAGTTAGGACTCTCCCCTTTGATGAATGAATCGCCGATTATGTAGAGATCCCCAAGGGCAAAGTCGTTGTCTCTTTTCTGGAATAGATCCATTCCAAATGATGAGAACCGGTGGCCCTTTGGGGCGACCAGATTGACCAGTGTCGGGGTGATGTCGATATGGCTACCACCCTGCCTCATCATCTTCGGTGCTCCATCAAGTAGATCGGGTCCATAGATGATGAGGGGGATGGCAATCGGTTCAATTAGATTATTTCCCGGGAAACGCACCTGGGCCCTGGCGGTATGATCGGCAGTGATGGTAAACAGTGCGTCACCGAACCTCTCATTGGCCCGTTTTACAAACTGACCGGCCTGTCTGTCGGCATACCAGATATGTCCCAAGCGGGTCAGGGTTTCACGCTTCGTCGCCTCAATCCTGGCGGGTAACTCCTTCATCGGGAATCCCTCTGCTTCAAGATCGATATCAAAAGGTGGGTGGTTGGTGGTGGTGAGTATGAAGTTAAAGCTGGGAACATCGGGATCGATATTCTCCTCGATATATTCATAGAGCCGTTTGTCATCGACACCCCACTCATTGGTCTCTTTGCCCCCCTTGCTCATTTTGCCACCACCGTGTAGCTCATCAAATCCCTGATTGGGTGAGAAGCTGTCGAGACGCTCCCAGCTCAGATAACCACCGTAAAATAGTCGAGTCTTGTAGCCGAGCTGCTTCATGATGGTGCCGATACCGGTCGCATAGGGCTGGGTCGATTCGAGCTCATAGTTGATGTTGAGACCGACATCGGGCATCCCGGTAAAGAAGGCGTTGAGAGAACGAATGGTACCGTTACCGGAGGCGAGGAAATTGGGGAAGTAGATCCCCTCGGCAGCAATCTCACTAAACAGGGGCGAGAATCCCAGTTCACGATATTGGGGTAGGATGGTCCAGCCGGAGTGGCTCTCCTGCAGCAGTAGGAAGATGTGTTTGGGGCGTTTAATGGTTGAGCCGGTAGTGGTGCGTAGTAACAGCTCATCCAGATTATCAAATTTGGGAGCACTATCTTGAGGTGTATTGTGGCGCTGGCTGTAGACTGCGCTAGCGGCTTTGTGGATATCACCACCAGGCCAGATATGGTTGAGCCCTTTGTCACTATCGAGCTGCATCTTCTCCTGAAGGGTGAAGCGCAGAGAGCTGATGGGATTAATGACGGTACGGTTGAGGAAAATATCATCAGTGACAAAGGCATACTTGAGGCGCATTGGTTCACCCCAAAGCAGGCCGCCACGCATCATCGCTATAAAGAGAATAAAACAGCCGAAGTAGATGGCAATTCGCAGTGGGCGCTTTTCGGTGAGCGGGCGCATGAACAGACTACGCCAGTTGATATCGTAATTGAGCCAACGACTCCCTATACGAGAGACACTCCAGATGACAAAAATCGACAGAAGCAGAAATGGAATCGGGTTGTACTCTTTCCAGATGGTGATCAGGATCGCCTCGGTATCATCATGAATTAGACCGAAGATACGCATATTGAATTGATCGCCAAACTCACCGAAGAAGACGATGTCGGCACCGAGAAAGGGGATGGCGAGAATGATGTAGAGCTGTAGAAAACCGTAGCGTAGCTTCTGCAGCAGTCTGTTCTGATTCAATAGTGGTAGTAGCAGGGCCAGCAATAGCGTGGGCAGAACCCATACGGCAGCCACCGCGATGTCATATCGAAAACCGGTACCGAGCACACTCAACAGATTGCTCAGGGTGATCGATTCGCTCTGCTGATGAAAAGTGGTGATCAGGACAATGCGAAATAGCGAAAGGGTGAGCGTGATAAAGGCGATGACCTGAAAGTCTTTACCCCAGTTGTAGAGAAGAGGAGAGGCTCTGTTTGTCGGGTCGGCCCCTCTGCTCATGCCAGTTTAAGTCCCGAGTCGATCGGCCAGCGTGGGGTAGCGCTAAATGTGAGATCTTCAGAATTTGAACCACCCCGGCTCATGCGCAGATAACCGGCATAGGCGATCATCGCCCCGTTATCGGTGCAGAATTCTGGGCGCGGATAAAAGAGTTTAAATCCCTGCTCTTCAGCAAATTGGGATAGCTTTTCTCGCAAACCTTTGTTGGCGCTTACACCACCGGCGAGTACCAGGGTGTCGTGTCCGGTCTGTTGCATGGCGCGCTTGCATTTGATGGCAAGGGTATCGACCACCGCATCCTGAAAGGCGAGCGAGACATTGGCGCGATCCTGCTCGCTCTTGTCGCTTCTGTTCCAGGTGTTGAGGGTAAAGGTCTTCAACCCGCTGAAGCTGAAGTCGAGACCGGGACGGTCGGTCATCGGTCGCGGAAATTTGTAGATACCCTGTTCGCCTGATTCGGCACACTTTGCCAGGATGGGACCTCCGGGATAGCCGAGCCCCAGCATCTTGGCGGTCTTGTCGAACGCCTCACCGGCAGCATCATCGAGAGACTCACCAAGGATCTCGTACTCGCCCACCGACTGCACATCGACCAGCATGGTGTGACCTCCCGAAACCAGCAGCGCCACAAACGGGAACTCCGGCTGTGCCTCTTCAAGCATCGGTGCCAGCAGATGTCCCTCCATGTGGTGAATCTCAATGGCGGGGACACCAAGTCCATAGGCGATACTACGACCGATGGCGGCACCGACCAACAGCGCGCCGATCAATCCTGGTCCTGCAGTATAGGCGACGCCGCCAATGGCACTTTTCTCTATGCCGGCCTGCTTAAGAACCTCCTCAATCAGCGGAATTGCTCGGTGGATATGATCGCGTGAGGCAAGTTCCGGTACTACGCCACCATACTGGGCGTGCAGCTCGATCTGGCTATGCAATGTATGAGCAAGTAGACCTCTGTCACTATCGTAAAGGGCGATACCGGTTTCGTCACAGGAGGATTCGATGCCTAAAACAATCATTGGGCTCTTAATACCTCACCGGTGATGGCTGTGCGAATCTCAGATGGATTGGGATTGGCCCCGAGTTCACCCGGTAGATAGTAGTCGATGGCCTGACCAAAAGTTTTGCGTAACCTGGTGGTAGAGCGAATCATCGGTGCGCCTGAGATATTAGCGCTGGTAGAGATAAGGGCACCACCAAAATGGCGGCAGATTGCTGAGGCGACCGGATGGGCTGTGACACGAACCGCAACGGTCGTACGACCCCCGGTGATCTCATCGGGAAGCTCAGGATGGGCCGGTACGACCCAGGTGACGGGGCCGGGCCAGCTCTGCATCATCTCTTCGGTAATCTCGAAATCGGGATCGATGTAGGGGGTGATCTGTTCCAGCGACGCTGCGATGAGGATTAACCCCTTGTTCCAGTCGCGCTGTTTGATAGCCAGAATGTGTCGGATCGCAGCGATATCGAGCGGATCACAACCGAGTCCATAGACCGACTCGGTTGGATAGCTGATGACGGCTCCGGCAGATAGATAGCGGGCGGCCAGACGGAGCTGGTGTGGAGATGCCATATCTATCTAACAGTTATTGATTAAGCGAGCCCTAGCTCTTGCTGAACCTTGCTGTTTTTCTCTTCAATCGCCTTGGCATTGGCAACACGCTCATCACGTAGACGCTGCGCCAACTCCTCATCGCTAGTGGCGAGGATCTGAGCGGCGAGGTAGGCGGCGTTCTTGGCTCCGGCACTGCCGATAGCGACTGTTGCGACAGGGATACCACCGGGCATCATCACGGTTGAGAGCAGAGCATCCTGTCCCTTAAGTGGACCACCATCAATCGGTACACCGATGACCGGCTTAACGGTAATCGCTGAAACCGCACCGGCAAGATGAGCCGCAAGGCCGGCTGCACAGATGAATACGTCGCAACCACGCTTCTCTGCATCGACCACATAGCTGTGGGTCGCTTCAGGGGTACGGTGGGCTGAGGTGATACGAACCTCATAACCGATTTCCATCAATTTGAGGATATCGAGGGTCGACTTCATGGTCGGAAGATCGGAGTCCGATCCCATTAAAATGGCTACGAATGGTTTTGACATAATATTCAACTTTGTTAATTAATTGTGGAAACGGGGGCTATTTTAACAGAATCGGATTCTGGTGAAATATGGCTGTTTGATTTTGCTATCGGTAGGCTAAATGGAGCAGGTTTGTTGCGCTATCTGATTCAGTGTCGCGATTGATGGCAACGATGGTGGCGCGCTCAAACAGATTGAAGTCGGTGGCGCTGGCCGAGGTGTAGGCGCCCATCTGATGACCTATGACCAGATCGCCGATATTGAGTGAAGGGAGCTCAACATCCTCTGCGATCACATCAATGCTGTCGCAGGTGGGTCCAGCAATGACGGCCGCTTCACGCTCATCATGATCACTGAAAACGGTGAGAGGATAGAGGGCGTGGTCGAAGAGTTGACCGCTATAGGAGCCGTAGAGGCCATCATCAAGGTAGTACCAGACCTGTTCGCCACGACGCGCCTTACCCATCACTCTGCTGACCGCCTCCATGGAGGGGGCGGAGAGATAACGCCCCGGCTCGGCAATAATGTGCAGATGTTCTGGCAAAGTCGCCAGTGCGGCTCGAATCGGTGCACAGAAACGATCAATATCAACCTCTGCAGTATCGCCCACATACTCGACCGGGAAACCACCACCGATATCAAGGATAGCCATGCTTCTACTGCTCTGCTCATTATAGCGATGTATGATCTCACCACAGGCCTCAATGGCACGCACATGGTTAGAGGCGTCGGGGCATTGAGAGCCGGCGTGGAACGAGAGTCCTTTAACGTGAATGCCCAGGGCGTTGGCCTTCTGCAGCAGCATCTCAACCTCATCGGGACGGCAACCAAACTTGCGTGATAGATCGACCGGTGAGTCGGGATTGGGGAAGCTGACGCGTACCAGCAGGCCGACTCGGTGACGATAGTCGACAAACTTCTCCAGCTCATAGATGTTATCGATCACAAAGGTGGTGCAGCCGAAACGCAATGCGTCACGAATATCGCGGTCACGTTTAATTGGGTGGGTGTGGATGGTGTGGCGTGGCTCTGCACGCTGCTCCCGTAGTAGTTCTATCTCACCACTAGTGGCGATATCGAAGCTGGCTCCCAACTGGTGCAGGGTGTCGATTGCTGCAGGGTGGGGCAGTGATTTAATCGCGTAGAAGAGCTCCACACCCGGCAGGGCACTGCTCAGTTTTTTATACTGCTGGGTCAGGAGATCGCAGTCGAGCACCAGCAGAGGCGAGCCATGCTCCGCTACCAGTTGCTGGTAGGGGGCCGCTTCGCGAATGGTTTTGACTGTTAACCGTTTCATCTCAATAAGTCCGTTACACTAAACTTGGGTCGCTTCCACAATATATTGCGGTAGGGCAAAGCTAGCCAGATGGATCGCCGGATTATAGTAGCGGGTTTTGATCTCTGCACTTTGATAGCGCTCCTCAATCGTCTCCAGTGTCTGTTGACGAGCTGCAGGATTATCACTACCCCAGGCGAAGGTCATGATACCGCCAATATAGGTCGGTACTGCAGCGCTGTAGAAGCTACGATCAGCAAAGTGTGGCTTGAATCTCAGAGCGGTGTTGACCACCTCATCGAGCTGCATATAGGCGACACCGTTCTGGGTCACCATAATGCCCTCGGGCTTGAGGCAGCTCTTGCAGTTGCCATAGAAGTCCTCGGTGAAGAGCACCTCGGCAGGACCGATGGGATCGGTGCTGTCGGAGATGATCAGATCGAACTGCCTGTCACAGTTTTTAACATAGTTGGCACCATCATCAATGACAATCTCAACACGCGGATCGTCGTAGGCTCCGGCACTGTGGTTGGGGAGGTACTCCTTGCACATCTCCACCACCTGGTCGTCGATCTCCACCTGGGTGATCTCTTCAACACCGGTATGCTTGCACACCTCTCGCAGAATGCCGCCATCACCGCCACCGATGATCAATACACTCTTGACGTTGCCATGGGCCAGTAGCGGCACATGGGTCAGCATCTCGTGGTAGATAAACTCATCGGCCTCGGTGGTCTGGATGACGCCATCCAGAGCCATCACTCGACCGAAGAGGGCGTTCTCAAAGATGACCAGATGCTGATGGTCGGTCTTGTTTTCGAAGTAGAGCCTGTCTACTCGAAACTCCTGACCATAGCTATCGTAGAGCGTTTCCGCGTAGTGTTTCACTATTTCATCCCGCTCTGATCGCTACGACCACGGAGCTCTTCACTCACTGCAAGGCGTTGGGGAGTGAAGGCGCGTTTTAGAACGGCAACAGAGTTTTCGGGTTGAGCATCGCCACACATAAAGACATCAAAAGCGGCATAGTCACGTTCAGGCCAGGTGTGGACACTAATGTGTGATTCTGAGAGTACGGCCACGCCGGAGACGCCGCCACTTGGAGAGAAGTGGTGCAGATGGATATGCAGCAGAGTAGCGCCGCACTCGTCAACGCAATCACGCATCGCCTGTTCGATGCGGTCGATGTCGTCGAGGTGCTTGGCACCATAGAGATCAAGCAGCAGATGGCTGCCGGCAAATTCGATACCGTCTCTGACTATGAAGTGGTCTTTGGGGGCCGCTGGTTGATCATTTGCTTGATCCTGCCAACGGCCCAAGTTCTCGGTAGGGACTTCCAGGTCCACCACAATAGGTGAAGCGTGCTGCATGATGTAACTCTCCTCTAGGATAGTGCGCTGTAATCGAGTGCCACTACCAGAGGTGAGTCGTGCTCACTTAAGGGTGGTACCTCTTAACGGGAAATCATAAAAACTCGTGTCAATATTCAGGAGGTGCGGATTTTAATTCCGAAATGGAAAAATGCAACAAATTTTTGCATCGGTTTTTTTTGAGAGGTGATCTTGGGAGAGGACTGTTGAGATAGCCCCTGGAGACAGGGGCCGCTTCGAAGAGAGTTAGGAATAGGATTTCAGGACGGGTTGGCTTTTGCCGCATAGGCATCAAAATTTATTTCATAGTCCTCAAGATTATCACTAAACATCTGCTGATACTGATCGCTGAAATGCTTGGTTGCTTTCTCTTTATCCGCTTTTATCGCCTCGGCATCAGAGGCATGTGAAGCGACAATATTGGCGCTGAATCGTGCTGATGCGTAACGCATGGCTGTATCAACTTTATTGGGGTCGATATTTTGACTCTGTTCGTTGGCCAGTTTGATAAAAGAGTCGGCCATTTCCCAGAACTGTTCATCGGGTTCGGTGGTGCTGCTCATACAGGTTTTCCTCTGTTGTGTTTAATGTTGGTGATAACCAACTTTCAGAATGATGTTGTTAGTCGGAAGGGAGCTCTTCAAGCCAGCTAAGCGCCTCTTCTCTATCATCAAAGAAGCGCAGCTCTTTGTCAGGAAAGCTCTTCTTTTGACTCTGAATAACGGTTGTCATTGCTATCTTGGATGCTGGTCTGAAGGTGAGAATCGCAACTCTCTTTTCCAATGGTGAGTTACCAATATTGAGTGAACCGGTAAAATCGACAGAGAAATCATTAGCAAGATTGACAAGTACCCCATAGGGTTGAGTCATAATTTTATCGCAGAATGCATTTGCCTCAGCTGCAACGCTTTCGTCCACCTCAACACCCTCATGGAATATAGCTTCCAAAAGTGACTCGCTGTGCTTGATAGCCTTTACAAACCCTAAATCAAATTCCATTAA
>JAPHSO010000100.1 GCA_026193675.1 Gammaproteobacteria bacterium
CCACAGCTCAATCGCACCCACCGGAACCATCTCACTGTCACTGGCCAACAACGCCAGTAACGGTATCGAGCCCAGCTTCGCCCACCACTATGCACGTAACGTCATCCGTGAGGGTAAAAAGTCTAAAGAGAAGATCGACGTCTTCTCATTTGAGCTACTCGCCTATCGTGAGCTGATCAATAAAGATGCGATGACCTACACCGACGAAGAGGCCAACCAGCTACCTGAGTACTTCATCACCGCTGATGATGTCACACCCAAGCAGCATGTTGATATTCAGGCCGCATCACAGAAGTGGATCGACTCATCAATCTCCAAAACAGCCAACATTCCTACCGACTACCCTTATGAGCAGTTCAAGGATATCTACCTCTACGCCTATGACCAGAACCTGAAGGGTTGCACCACCTTCCGCTTCAATCCTGAGGCGTTCCAGGGCGTACTGGTTAAAGATTCCGACCTTGAAAACACCACCTACCGCTTCGAGCTGGAGAACGGCGAGATTCTGGAGGTGAAAGGTAATGAAGAGATTGAGTACGACGGCGAGATGCACTCAGCCGCCAACCTTTACGATGCCTTGAAAGAAGGCTACTACGGCAAACTATAACAACGGAGGAATCAAAGAAAATGGCACTAAAAATTGAAAAGAAGATTGTTGGTTACAACGTTGTTAAAGATGACGAAGAGGCCGCAGTAGCAGCGCCAGCCCCCAAAGAGCTAAAAACTGAGGGCAATGTGGTTCACATGACCGAGCAGCTTGAGCGTCCCGACATGCTCATCGGCTCAACCTACAAGGTGAAGACCCCACTGTCAGAACATGCGCTCTACATCACCGTCAATGATGTGATCCTCAACGCCGGCACAGCCAACGAACTGCGTCGTCCGTTTGAGATCTTCATCAACTCTAAAAACATGGATCACTTCCAGTGGATTGTTGCCCTAACCCGCATCATATCCGCCGTGTTCCGTAAAGGTGGCGACGTCACCTTCCTGGTTGAAGAGCTCCGTTCAGTATTCGACCCCAAGGGTGGTTACTTTAAAAAGGGTGGCAAGTTCATGCCATCACTGGTTGCCGAGATCGGTGACGCGATTGAGTGCCACATGCGCATGATTGGACTGCTTAAAGATGACGACCTCGACGAACACCAGAAGAAACTGATCGCAGAGAAACGTGCGCAGTATGACAGCAGCCTGAAACAGGACGAGGAAAACAGCGCCACCGATTTTCCAGCCAGTGCCCAGGTTTGTAAAAAGTGCCATACCAAGGCGGCGATGATTATGGATGGGTGTTTGACCTGTCTGAATTGTGGTGATTCAAAATGTGGTTGATTGACTAACCGATGAATGAGCAAGGATGCTTGGAGATGAACATTAAAACCGGGCTCTGCGTTTGTGGGGTTCGGTTTTTTTGTGGGTTCCATTTGCTTGATCTATTACCGACCCGTTTACTCAAAGCAGATCCTTATAAATCAATGTCTTACAATTTTTTTGGAATTTTACCGGACAAAAGTGACCTTTTACAAATGGACACTTTTGGGGTGGAATTATAGTTAAATGCCACAAGGAATAATTCATGATTAGAGTTACAGCAAGACTAGTTGATGGTGGTGTGCAAGAGTTCACAGAAGGTGATTCATTTATAACTCGCCTTCACTTATTGCAGAAAAGCGGTTATGAAGGGAAGGAACTGGTTCATGAACTTATAACGGATGACTGGGGAGCTCCACCAGTATATGTAGAAATCACTGGGACAACTTCAGAAGGCGAGAATATCAATGCCCGCATACCGTATTCATAGCGCATTGCATTTAACAATCAGCTCAAGCCGACCCACCTCCGCGGCACATGTTTTGTGCTGTATAGCACAAAAGCAAGCACCGCTACGGCGGTCGGCTTAGCAAAGCGTTAGAGGTATTGAAACTTGGGGACAGTTCAAAGAACAGTTGGCGAGATTGATGGGTTCATCACAATGCTTCTAGCTGCATGTGAAGACAAAGTCATGAATGAAACACTTGAGCAAATTCTCTCTCAGCCAGACAATCAAAGAAAACAAATTGTGTTTTCAATAATTAATGAACTGATGAGCAAAAATGCTCCAACAGAGTTGATTGAAGCAATATCATGCTTAGAAGACACGGAAGTTGCAGAAAAAGCATATGAGGTTATTTATCAATGCAAGAACTAACCTCTAACAATCAGCTCAAGTTCGCTCACTTTGCTCGCTGGGACGCTTCGCCGCTGCACGGCTCGCGCCCCTTAGCAAAGCGTTAGCCATAAATAATTATGAACCGAACACTACATAAGGAGATCTAAAGTGTCAGATAACACAATTACTGTAGGTGAGCTGAAAGAACAACTAGAGGG